>NZ_JBHTVC010000045.1:26672-36583 GCF_042793275.1 Isoptericola sp. NPDC056578 | reverse complement strand
GCCGGCGCCGATTTACCCCCGTCCCCCCCGGCCCTGCCCCGGGTGTAAGCAGTCCCCCCCGCGATGTCGGGCGCGCCCCGGGGCGTTCGGACCCCGCCCTCCCGGGGCCGCGCACCGTCCCGGCAGCCGACACGGATACCCTGAGAGGCATGTCTCCCGCCTTCACCGCCCCGGCCCCCGCGAGCGCGCCCGCCCCCGAGCAGGCCACGGGCCGCCGCACCTACCTCCTGGTGGACGGCGAGAACATCGACGCCACGCTGGGCATGAACGTGCTGAACCGGCGGCCGAACCCGGAGGAGCGCCCCCGCTGGGACCGCATCTCGACGTTCGCGCAGAAGCTGTGGGACCAGGACGTCGTGCCGCTGTTCTTCCTCAACGCCAGCAGCGGGCAGATGCCGATGGCGTTCGTGCAGGCGCTGCTCGCGATGGGCTACAAGCCGATCCCGCTGGCCTCGTCCGGCACGGAGAAGGTCGTCGACGTCGGTATCCAGCGCACGCTGGAGGCCCTGGCGGACCGCGACGGCGACGTCCTGCTCGCCAGCCACGACGGCGACTTCCTGCCGCAGATCGAGGCCCTGCTCGGCGACGAGCGGCGGGTGGGCCTGCTGGCGTTCCGCGAGTTCGTCAACGGGCAGTTCTCGCAGCTCTCCGAGCGCGGGCTCCAGATGTTCGACCTCGAGGGCGACGCCGACGCGTTCACCGCCCCGCTGCCGCGCGTCCGGATCATCCCGCTCGACGAGTTCGACCCGCTGCGCTACCTCTGACAGCCCGCCGGTGCGTCACGTGTCGGCGGTGAGCAGCTCCCGGTACACCGGGGTGACGTAGCCGGGCGTGAAGGTGCTGCCGCCCAGCGCCTCGTGGAGCCGGGTGGCCTCGGCGGCGACGGCTGCCTCGCCGTCGGTCCCGATGTCCTCGAGCAGCCGCCAGACCAGCTCGCCGTCCGGCCGCACGATCCACGCCCCGACGATCCGGCCCTGCCACCAGACCGTGGCGCCCGCGTTGCCGGCGCTGTCGAAGAGCTGCGGGCGATGCGGACCCAGGTACCAGTCGCGGGCGGTCCAGCCCATCGTGGTGGGGTCGAGGGTGGGCAGCAGCGCGGCGTGACCGCCGACGACGTCGTCCAGGGCGGGATCCAGGTCGGCGTCCAGGTCGGTGGCGCGCAGCACGACCCCGTCGGCGACGACGGTGTCCCCACCGGGCGGGCCGACCTCCAGCTCGACCTCGCGCACGTCGAGGGCGGCGACGGCCCGGCGCGCCTGCCCGAGGTTCCAGCCGGTCCACCACCGGAGGTCCGCCACCGTGGCGGGGCCGAACGCCTCGAGCCACGCGCGGGCGAGCTCGACGCGGGCCGCCTCCTCGTCCATCGCGGGGATCCCGTCGGGGAACCAGTCGGTCATCGGCGACCACACGTGCCGCGGCGACGACCACGCCCCGCGGGGCTCGCCCCGCACGACGGAGCCCTCCGCGGAGAGCACCGACAGCAGCGGCGACGTCATGGTGCGGCGCACGTCCCACGCCTTGTCCGTGGTGGGCAGGAACGCGGTGCGCAGCAGCGGCGCGGCCCGCGAGAGCTCCGCGCCGTCGAGCGGCCCGGCGGCGAGCGCGGCGTGCACCTGCGCCTCGGCGGCCGCGACCAGCGCCTCGGGGTCGTCGACGGCCGGGTCGGTGGGCAGCGTCGCGAGCTCCTTGAGCAGCCGCGTCCGCAGCCGCGCCGCGACCGGGGCCGATGCCGCCGCGTGCACGACCGGTACCAGGTCGCGCGGCACGACGAACATCGTGCGCCGCATGCCCAGCACCTTGACGAGGCTGCGCCGCTCGAAGAGCGCGTCGCGCACGTCGTCGAGCCCGAGCCCCGGCACCCGCGCGAGCACCGCGAGGTGCACGCTCGGCGCGTCCGTCGCGTGCAGGGCGACCAGCCTCCGCGTGACCTCCTCCGGCGTCCTCGCCGCCGGCGACCCCGGCTGGTCCGCGCCGAGCGCGAGCTGTCGCACGACCAGGCGCCGCCGGCGCTGCTCCCCCGTGATCCGCACCCGCTCATCATGGGTGCGGCCACCCACACGCGCGCCCGCCCGGCGCACCAGCGCCGTCCGAGCCCCTTCCCAGGCAACGCTCAGACCCCGGTCGCACACTGAGGTCATGAGCGCACCCGAGGCACGTCTCGTCGTCGTGGACGACGAGCCCAACATCCGCGAGCTGCTGTCCACGTCCCTGCGTTTCGCCGGGTTCGAGGTCCACGCCGCCGGTGACGGGAACGGGGCGCTGCAGCTCGTCCGCGACGTCGAGCCCGACCTCGTCGTGCTCGACGTGATGCTGCCCGACATGGACGGCTTCACCGTGACCCGCCGCATGCGCTCCACCGGCCGGCACACCCCCGTGCTGTTCCTCACCGCCCGCGACGACACGCAGGACAAGGTGCAGGGGCTCACCGTCGGCGGGGACGACTACGTCACCAAGCCGTTCAGCCTGGAGGAGGTCGTGGCCCGCATCCGCGCGGTGCTGCGCCGCACGCACGCGGGCGAGCCCGAGGACGACGCCGTCCTGCGCGTCGGCGACCTCGAGCTCGACGAGGACTCGCACGAGGTGCGCCGCGCCGGCGTCGAGATCGACCTGTCCCCCACCGAGTTCAAGCTGCTGCGCTACCTCATGCTCAACGCCGGCCGCGTGCTGTCCAAGGCGCAGATCCTCGACCACGTGTGGCAGTACGACTGGGGCGGCGACGCGAACATCGTCGAGTCCTACATCTCCTACCTGCGCCGCAAGATCGACAACCTCTCCGTCACCGGCCCCGACGGCGACGACGTCACGCTGCCGCCGCTCATCCACACCAAGCGCGGCGTCGGCTACCTCTTGCGGGCGCCCCAGGCGCCGCGATGAGCACGCCCACGCCCGGCGCCCCGGTCACGGCCCCGGGGACGACGGCGGACGGCCGGGCCTTGCCCGCTGACCCGCGGTCGGGCCCGACGCCGCCCCTCCCGGATCCCGCACCCCGGTCCGCTCCGCGGTCCGCGCCGTGGACGTGGCTCGAGCGGCTCCCCCTGCGCACCCGGCTGGTCACGATCACCGTCCTGGTGCTGGCGGCCGGGCTGATCCTGGCCGCCGTGGTGACCCGCACCGTCGTCTCCGGCTACCTCGTGGCCCAGACCGACCAGCAGCTCACGCAGTCCGCCAAGGGCGTGGCGAACATGACGCTCAACTCCTCCGGCGACCTGGCGCAGCGCGCGCCGAGTGAGTACGTCGTCATCCTGCGCGACGCCGACGGCGCCACCTCGGAGCCCACCGTGTGGCCCGCGACGCAGGACAAGTACGGCATCCCCGACATCCCGGACGAGCCGGTCTCGGCCGTCGTCGACCGTGGCCTCGAACCCTTCACCGTCGCCTCGGTGGGCGGCACCGAGCCCGGCGACTGGCGGGTCGTCGCCCTGCCGTACGGCTCGTCCGGCACCATCCAGGGCGCCGTCTACGTCGGCCTGCCCCTGGCGGAGGTCCAGCACACGGTCGCCTACCTCACGCGCTCGCTGCTGTTCTCGGCGCTCGGCATCGTCATCCTCGGCGGCGCGATCTCGTTCCTGCTGGTGCACCGGTCGCTGCGGCCGCTGCGCCAGATCGAGACGACGGCGGCGGAGATCGCCGCGGGCGACCTGTCGCAGCGCGTGCCCGAGCGCCCGACGTCGACCGAGGTGGGCTCGCTGTCCGCGTCCCTGAACACGATGCTGGCGCAGATCGAGCAGGCGTTCTCCGCGCAGGAGGAGTCGGAGCGCCGCATGCGCCGGTTCGTCTCCGACGCGAGCCACGAGCTGCGCACGCCGCTGGCCACCGTGAAGGGCTACGGCGAGCTGTACCGGCTGGGCGCGCTGGACACCCCGGACAAGGTGGACGACACCATGGGGCGCATCGAGGACTCGGCGCGCCGCATGAGCACGCTGGTCAACGACCTGCTGGTGCTCGCCCGCCTGGACGAGGGCCGGCCGATGCGCAAGGACCCGGTGGACCTCGCCGCGATGGCCCGCGACGCGGCCCAGGACCTGCACGCCCTGGACCCGACGCGCGAGGTCACGGTGACCGGGCTCGCGCCGGGCTCCCCCGCGCCGTCCGGCCTCGTCGTGACCGGCGACGCCGACCGTCTGCGCCAGGTGCTGACCAACCTCGTGGGGAACGTGGCGAGGCACACACCGGCCGGCTCGCCGGCCGAGCTGGCGGCAGGCCGGGCGCCCGACGGCGGTGCCGTCGTCGAGGTGCGCGACCACGGCCCCGGCATCACGCCGGAGCAGTCGACGCGTGTGTTCGAGCGGTTCTACCGTGCGGACTCGTCGCGGAACCGGGAGTCCGGCGGCTCCGGCCTGGGGATGGCGATCGTCGCGGCGATCGTCGGCGCGCACCAGGGCCACGTGTCGGTGAGCGAGACGCCCGGCGGCGGGATGACCGTGCGGGTTCTTCTCCCGTCGGCGGACGGCTACGATGGCGCGTCGTCCTCCTCCGCCTGACCGGAAGGCTGACCAGAAGGCGTGGCCAGCACCCTCACCGCGGTGCGATGTCGCCCCGCGGTCGTAGTCTGACGAGGAGGAGGACAGTCCGAGTCCGACGACCGAAGGTCTGATTGCGATGGGCGTCATGAGCGCCGACGCGCCCCAGTGGTTCCTCTCCGCGTTCGTCCGCACCTGTCACGGTGCGGGCGCGACCGCCGACGACGCGGAGATCCGTTCCGTCGGGGAGGACCTCATCGACCGGTGGTCCGCCCCGGAGCGCCACTTCCACAACCTGCGCCACCTGGCCGACGTCCTGCACCGCGTGGACGAGCTGTCCCAGGAGACGCACGAGCCCGACCTGGTGCGCCTCGCCGCCTGGTACCACGGCGCGGTGTTCGACGCGACGCGCAAGGTCGCCCAGGCGAACCAGGGCGGCGAGCAGACCACGGTGAGCGCGAACCTCGCGCGCACGCAGCTCACGGAGCTCGGCCTGCCGGAGACGGCGGTGGAGCGCACGGCGCGGCTGGTCGACTCGATCGACCGCCACAAGCCGCTGCCCGACGACGTCGACTCCGCCGTGCTCAACGACGCCGACCTCGCCATGCTCGCGGCCGAGCCGCAGCGCTACAAGGACTACATGGCCAACGTGCGGGCGGAGTACTCGCACATCCCGCTGACCGACTATCTCGACGCCCGCGTGCGCGTCCTGACCAAGCTGCTGCAGCGCCCGTCGCTGTACTTCAGCCCGATGGGCGCGGCATGGGAGGAGGCGGCGCGGCAGAACCTCGACGGCGAGCTGCACCGGCTGCTCAAGGAGCGCCGCCTGCTCGAGGAGAAGCCGGCCTCCTGACCCCGGCAGGGCTCGGTTCTCCACAACCTGTGGACGACGGCGTCCGCGGGTGGTGCGCGCTCCGTAACGTCGTCGTCGGCAACCCCGCAGGGGGCAACGGCGACGAAGGAGGACACGTGCGGTACGAGGTCGACAGCGAACGGGTCGCGCAGGCGAGCGCGGCGGTGAACGGTTCCGTGGCGGCGATCCGCTCCGAGGTGGGGGCGATGATGCGGCACCTGCAGGACCTGCAGTCCGGCTGGCACGGCGGCGCCGCGACCCAGTTCGCGGGCGTCATGGGCCAGTGGCAGGCCACGCAGACCCAGGTCGAGGCGGCGCTCGACGCCGTGACGGCGGCCCTGTCGTCGGCGTCGCGCACCTACGCGGACGCGGAGGCCCAGGCCACGCGGCTCTTCGCGGCCCGCTGACCCGGGCGGTCGAGGGCGTCCCGCGCCGCGCGGGACGCCCTCAGCCGCGTGCGGGCGTCACGGCGCGCTCCCCGCACGCTGGGCCGCGAGCGACCACACCTGCTCCAGGGGCGCGAACCCCTCCGCGCCGTCGGCGTCGCGGAACACCTCGACCCAGCGGCCGATCGACGCCTGCCACGCCACGTTGGCCGGGTCGTCGTCGAGCGCGGCGATCGCGGCGTCGAAGTCGTCGCAGTCGACGACGTGGAACAGCCGCTCGCCGGAACGCCAGATCGTCCACCCGCGGATGCCCACCCGGGAGAAGGCGGCGTCGAGGTCGTCGGGGACGACGGCGTGCTCGACTCGGTACCCGTCGACGGCGCCGGGCTTGAGGACCGAGTGCAGGGCGACGATCATGCGTGGATCCTCAAGGTGGCGCCGCGGCGCTGTCAACCGTCGCGCCAGGCGCCCGCACGCACGACGGGCCCCCACCCCGGAGGGTGAGGGCCCGTCGTCGAACCGTCAGGCTCTGGCAGGACTCCGGATCAGAAGTCCATGCCGCCCATGCCACCGTCACCGGCGGGCGCGGCCGAGGCCGGCTCCGGCTTGTCGGCCACGACGGCCTCGGTGGTGAGGAACAGCGCGGCGATCGACGCGGCGTTCTGCAGCGCGGAACGCGTGACCTTGACCGGGTCGTTGACGCCCGCGGCGAGCAGGTCCTCGTACACGCCGGTCGCGGCGTTGAGGCCGTGACCCGAGGTGAGGTTGCGGACCTTCTCCGCCACGACGCCGCCCTCGAGGCCGGCGTTGACGGCGATCTGCTTGAGCGGGGCGTCGATCGCGGCACGCACGATCTGCGCACCGGTCGCCTCGTCGCCCTCGAGCTCCAGCTTCGGGAACGCGGCGGCACCGGCCTGGATCAGCGCGACGCCACCACCGGCGACGATGCCCTCCTCGACCGCGGCCTTGGCGTTGCGGACGGCGTCCTCGATGCGGTGCTTGCGCTCCTTGAGCTCCACCTCGGTGGCCGCACCGGCCTTGATGACGGCCACGCCGCCGGCCAGCTTGGCGAGGCGCTCCTGGAGCTTCTCGCGGTCGTAGTCCGAGTCCGACTTCTCGATCTCGGAGCGGATCTGGTTGACGCGGCCCGAGATGAGCTCGGCGTCGCCCGCACCCTCGACGATCGTGGTCTCGTCCTTGGTCACGACGACCTTGCGCGCCTGGCCCAGCAGGTCGAGGGTCGCGTTCTCCAGCTTGAGGCCCACCGTCTCGGTGATGACCTGGCCGCCGGTGAGGATCGCGATGTCCTGCAGCATGGCCTTGCGGCGGTCGCCGAAGCCCGGGGCCTTGACGGCGACGGACTTGAAGGTGCCGCGGATCTTGTTCAGCACGAGGGTGGCCAGGGCCTCGCCCTCGACGTCCTCGGCGATGATGAGCAGGGAGCGACCGGCCTTCATGACCTGGTCGAGCACCGGCAGCATGTCCTTGACGTTCGAGATCTTCGACTCGACGATCAGGACGTACGGGTCCTCGAGGACGGCCTCCTGGCGCTCCGGGTCCGTCTCGAAGTAGCGGGCGAGGAAGCCCTTGTCGAAGCGCATGCCCTCGGTGAGCTCGAGCTCGAGGCCGAACGTGTTCGACTCCTCGACCGTGATCACGCCCTCCTTGCCCACCTTGTCGAGGGCCTCGGCGATGAGCTCGCCGATGGAGGCGTCGCCGGCCGAGATGGCGGCCGTGGCGGCGATCTGGTCCTTGGTCTCGATCTCGACCGCGGCGTTGAGCAGCTGCTCGGTGACGGCCTCGACGGCCTTCTCGATGCCGCGCTTGACGGCGATCGGGTTGGCGCCGGCGGCGACGACGCGCAGGCCCTCGCGCACGAGCGCCTGGGCGAGCACGGTGGCGGTGGTGGTGCCGTCACCCGCGACGTCGTCCGTCTTCTTGGCGACCTCCTTGACGAGCTCCGCGCCGATCTTCTCGTACGGGTCGTCGAGCTCGATCTCCTTGGCGATGGAGACACCGTCGTTGGTGATCGTGGGGGCGCCCCACTTCTTGTCCAGGACGACGTTGCGACCCTTGGGGCCGAGCGTGACCTTCACGGTGTCGGCGAGCTGGTTGAGCCCGCGCTCCATGCTCCGACGAGCTTCCTCGTCGAACGCGATGATCTTGGCCATGGGGACTGATCCTCCGCTGGTGGCTGAGATGGCCGGCCGGCGCCCGCGACGGACGACCCACCCCGCGGCGTTCAGGTCACGCACGCGCGGAGGGTCTCACCGAACGACCCGAATGCTTCACCCGCGGCCCAGGAGAACGCCGCCCCGGGGACGGCTGTCACTCACAGGCCGAGAGTGCTAAGCCATTATTGGCACTCTCGGGTGGCGAGTGCAAGACGTTCGCCGAGGGCGTGCAACGCCCGGGGACGACGAAGGCCGGCACCCCCGACGCGTCGCTGCGTCCTGGGGTGCCGGCCTCTCGCGGTCGACGGCGCGGTCGACGGTGTGGTCGACAGCGGGTCGACGGCGCGGTCAGAGCGGGCGGACCTGCTCGGCCTGCGGGCCCTTCTGACCCTGGCCGACCTCGAACTCGACGCCCTGGCCCTCGTCCAGGGTGCGGTACCCGTCGGTCTGGATGGCGCTGTAGTGGACGAACAGGTCCTGCCCGCCCGCGGTCGGGGTGATGAACCCGTACCCCTTCTCCGCGTTGAACCACTTGACGGTGCCCTGGGCCATGTACCTCTCCTCGTGCTCCTCGGCCGCGGGGCAGGCACCCCACGGTGAACGGGAGCCTAGTAGCGGCGATCGCGGCAAGGGAAGCACCGATGTCCGGAATGTCGGCATCCGAGATGCCGGCGCTCCGGAGGTGCGGCGTCGGTCAGCCGACGGGCGACCTGAGGACCACCCAGACGGCCTGCTCGCTGGCCGTGACGTCGTCGGACTCCTGCACGTTCGCCGGGTCGACGCCGAGCGCCTCCGCGACGGCGCTGGCGGTGTCCGCGCGGTCCGCGCCGTACAGGACGGTGGTGTCCTCGTAGGCACCCTTCAGCGTGTCCGGCGCGTCCGTGGCAGCGACGTCGACGAACCCGCCGTCGCTCGTGAGGACGCCCTGGCCGGCCGCAGCCTGCCCCTGGCCCGCACCGTCGTTGTAGACGACGACCGACGCCTCGAGGTTCGCGGCCGACGGGTCACCGGGCAGCTCGGTCGCCGCGTCGGAGGCGTCGTCGCCGGGCTCCTCGTCGGCCGGGTCCTCGCTCGCCTCGCCGTCGGCCGGCGGCTCCTCGCCCTCGGCGTCGGCGGACGCGGAGGCCTCGGGCTCGGTGCCCGCGGACTGCTCGGCCGCGGGGGGCGTGGCCGGCTCCCCGTCGTCGGACAGGAAGGAGACGATGCCGACCGCGAGGCCGCCGCACACGACGACGATCAGCAGGAACGGCCACACCGAGCTCCACCCGCTGCGCGGCTCACGATGCACACCGACCGGCGTGCCCTCGGGCCCGCGGACGTCGAACTCGTCGGGCGGGTAGGGGTAATGGCTCTTGCTCACGGCGGACAGGGTAGCCGTTCCAGGTGTCCGCCCGTCCAGGACGCTCTCAGCGAGGCCTTGGCCTGCCGGTCCGCCCAGGTCACGGCCGCGCCGTCGGTCCGACCCTCGGCCCTGTCCGTCAGCGTCCTTCAGCCCCGTCCGTCAGCCCTGGCCGTCGGAGAGGCGCCGCGCCGACCGGGCGCGCTGGCGCGTGGAGCGCATCCGCCGCAGCCGCTTGACGAGCATCGGGTCGTGCGCGAGCGCCGCCGGCGAGTCGATGAGGGCGTTCAGCACCTGGTAGTAGCGCGTCGCGGACAGGCCGAACAGCTCGCGCACCGCCTGCTCCTTCGCCCCGGCGTACTTCCACCACTGCCGCTCGAAGGCGAGGATCTCGCGGTCGCGGTCGGAGAGGTCGCCCTCGGCCGACGTCGCCGGCACCGTCGACGACTCGGTCGCCGTCGTGCCCGACGCCTCCGGGTCCGGCTGGACCTCCTGGACCAGGATCTCGCTCATGGCGCACCAGTATGGCGCGTCCGTGCGCCCGTCCCGACGACGTCGCCCCGCGCGCCGCGATCCCGCGCCCCTGTCGGCGTCCAGGAGTTGTGGGGGGGGGGGGGGGGGGGGACCCCCCCGCGCCCCGACCACAAGGGGGGGTGGGGGGGGGGGGAGCCGGGGGGGGGGCCCCACGCCTCCGACCGC
>NZ_JBHTVC010000045.1:0-26662 GCF_042793275.1 Isoptericola sp. NPDC056578 | reverse complement strand
CAGATGGCTCACCTGTTTGGGGCGTCGGGGCGCCCTTCCCGAGGAGTCCGCCCCGCGCGCGTCGATCCCGCGCCCGTGTCGGCGTCCGTGTTTTGTCTGGGCGTGCGCGGGGTAACCCCCGCGCTCGCCCTGACAACTCGTGGGGTGGGGTGCGCTAGCGTCGCGGCGTGGACACCTCGACGACGACCGGCACCGGCACGACGACGCAGGAGCGGCCGCCCCTCGACCAGGTGATGGCGCCGGACTGGGCCGCCGCGCTGGCCGGCGTCGAGCCGCAGATCCACGCGATGGGCGACTTCCTGCGCGCGGAGGTCGCCGCCGGCCGCACGTACCTGCCCGACGGCCCGCACATCTTCGCGGCGTTCTCCCGGCCCCTCGCGGACGTGCGCGTGCTCGTCGTCGGGCAGGACCCGTACCCCACGCCCGGTCACCCCATGGGACTGTCGTTCTCCGTGCAGCCGCAGGTGCGGCCGGTCCCCAGGTCGCTCGTGAACATCTACACCGAGCTCGCGGAGGACGTCGGCGTGCCGACGCCGTCGAACGGCGACCTGCGCCCCTGGGCCGACCAGGGCGTCATGCTGCTCAACCGCGTGCTCACCGTGCGGCCGGGCACCCCGGCGTCGCACCGCGGCAAGGGGTGGGAGCAGGTGACCGAGGCCGCGATCAAGGCGCTCGTGGCACGCGGCGGCCCGCTCGTCGCGATCCTGTGGGGCCGCGACGCCGCGTCGCTCAAGCCGTGGCTGGGCGACGTCCCGACCGTCGAGAGCGCGCACCCCAGCCCGCTGTCCGCGTACCGCGGGTTCTTCGGCTCCCGCCCGTTCTCGCGCGTCAACGCGCTGCTGGAGGCGCAGGGCGGGACGCCGGTGGACTGGCGCCTCGCCTGACGGCCGGCCGCACCGCGGGGACACGGCCCGACGTCGTCGCCCCGAGCGCGCACCGCCGCACGAGGAGCACAATGGCGGACGTGACCACGCAGGACTCCACCCCGACCCCTGACGGCACGACCCCCGCCCCCGCTCCCCCGTGGACGCGATACGTCGCGATCGGCGACTCGTTCAGCGAGGGCCTGTGGGACCCGTACCCGTTCGCCGACGGCACCCCGGCACCGGCGGGCACCGAGTCGCCGGCGAAGCAGCGCGGGTGGGCCGACCGGCTCGCCGACGCGCTGTCGACCCGCCGCACCGCCGTGGGCGCGCCCGGCCTGGAGTACGCGAACCTCGCGATCCGCGGCCGGCTGCTGCGTCACATCCTCGACGAGCAGGTCGACGTCGCGCTGGAGATGCAGCCCGACCTGGTGTCGTTCGTCGGCGGCGGCAACGACATCCTGCGCCCGCAGGCCGACATCGACGTGCTCTCCGCGCGGCTGGAGCAGGGCGTGGCGACGATCCGCGCGACGGGGGCCGACGTGCTGCTGGGCACGGGCTTCAAGGCGGGCGCGGGGCTGAGCTGGACCCGCGGCCGCGTGGGCCAGTACAACGCGAACATCTGGACCATCGCGCGCAAGCACGGCGCGCACGTGCTGGACCTGTGGGGTCTCGACCCGCTGTTCGACCTGCGCATGTGGGCCGACGACCGCATCCACCTCACGCCCGAGGGGCACCGCCGAGTCGCCGACGCCGCGCTCGTCGGCCTCGGCCAGGAGCCCGACGACGCCGACTACGCCGTCGCGCTCGACCCGCTGCCGCCGCAGGCGTTCGTCGAGCGCGCCCGCGCCAACGCGCAGTGGGCGCGCACGCACGTCGTGCCCTGGGTGCAGCGGCGGATCAAGCACACGTCCAGCGGTGACGGCCGCGCGCCGAAGTGGGGCGAGCCAGCCGCCTGGCCCCCGGCGGACGACGCGCGATAACCCGCCGGTACGGCGACGGGGCGGACGGTGGCCTGGCCACGGTCCGCCCCGTCGTCGTGCGGGGAGCCGCCTGTCGGATTCGAACCGACGACCTTCCGTTTACAAGACGGGAGCTCTACCAGCTGAGCTAAGGCGGCGGGAGCGCGGCACAGCCTACCGGGGCGGGCAGGCCGTGCCGCGCGTCGGTCAGCTGCCGGCGGCCGCGGTGACGGCCTCGCCGATGGCGCCCTGCGTGCCCCAGTTGTCGAAGCGCTCGCCGCCGACGAGGACGGTCGGCGTGCCGAACGACTTCGACTGCGGGTTCTGCAGCGCCTCGTCCGAGGTCGCGTCCTGCGTGGCCGAGTGGACGTACTGGCCGAAGGTCTCGCGGGCGGTGCCGTCCTCGATGGCGGTCGCGACGTCGGCGGGAGCCCCCGCCTCCTCGGCGTACGACCCGAGCTGCTCGTCCGAGAGGCCCTCGGTGTTCTCCGCCGGCTGGTTGGTGAACAGCGCCGCGTGGAACGCCGGGAACGCGTCGGGGGCCTTGTCGGCGACGTACGCCGCGGCGGACGCGGCGCGCGTCGAGTAGTCCGTGCCGGCGGACAGCCGGTCGAGGATCGACACGGGGTGGTAGACGACGGTCGCGTCGCCGGCCGCGACCATCTCGTCGATGTCGGCGGCGTTGGTCTGCTCGAACTGGCCGCACACGGGGCACATGTAGTCGAGGTACACGTCGACGACGGGGGCGTCGTCGTTGGTCGTGCCGGCCGCGTTGTCGGCGCCGACGGGGATGCCGCCGTTCTCCTGCGCCGTCGAGGGCATGGTCACCTCGGCCAGGGGGACGTCGTCGACGTTGTTCTTGGCGCCCTGCTGAAGGATCATCCAGACCACGACGCCGAGGGCGACGAGCGCGACGCCGAGCACGGACAGGGTGATGATCCGGTTGCGACGGTCGCGCTGCTGCTCCTTCTCGCGCAGGGCGAGCGCCTCGGCGCGCGCCGCGTCGCGGCGCTGCGCCTTCGTCATGTTCGGGTTCTTCGTCGACATCGTGTCCTCGAGGATCTCGGGAGAGCGGGGCGGCGCGGCAGCGCCGGACGGGGCGAAGCCTACCCGCGGCACCTGGACGTTCGCCGGGAATGTCCTGCCGGGCCGTGCGACGACGAGCGCGAGTCGTCAGAGGATCTCGGGCGGCCCGCTGATGGGCCACCACTCGATCGTCGGGTCGGAAAGCACGGGTGCGACGAGGATCACCGTCAGCACCAGGCAGACGCCCACGAGGACGGCGGCGCCGACGCGCCCCGGGGCAATCTTGCCGAGGATGATGCGGCCGCCCTCTCGTGCCGTGCCGCCGGCCGGCCCGAACCACGTGGCCAGGAGCGCGACGACCATCACCCCCGCCAGGACGCCGTTGAACACGATGTCCTCGTTCATCCCGCCCTGGGACCGTGCCTCCAGGTCCCCGCGGGGCAGCACGATGAGGTGCCCCGCGCCGAACAGCCACCAGCCCGCCAGCAGCGTCAGCAGGCCGGCGCACGCGCCGACCAGCACCGCGGGGATCGACCCGAGGACGCCCAGGAGCGCGTGCCACGGGAACAGCAGCGTGCCCACGAACCCGTCGGAGCGGCGTACTCCCTTGTGCTCGCGCCGCGTGTGCAGCCGGTCGCCGGACGTCGCGACGGCGCGGCACACGAGGACGAGCGCGACGAGGGCGCCGAAACCGATGAGCGGGCGGGTGGCCGCGAGCGCCACCAGCGGCAGCGCGACGGCGACGGCGGTCCCCGTGCGCCGCCGGTGCACGGGTCGCTCGTACGGGCCGGGGGGCTCGGGCGGCAGCTCCTCGACCAGCTGGTCGTAGCCCTTGTAGCGGACGTCGCCGACCGGGATGGCGCGGGTGCCGCCGTCCTGCGCCTGCAGCCGGTCGCGCTCCAGCGCGGTCATCGTCTGCGTGGGGTCCTCGGCGTCGGCCGGCGTGGTGGGCGCCGGCACGCCGGGGGCCGACGTGGTGGGGCGGTCCGGCGCGACCGGCGGCGGGGGCGGGGGCGACCCCGGCCCGGTGCCGGGTGCGATGGGGACGGCGCCGGTCGGGGGGTACGACGCCGGGGCCGCGGCCGCCGCGACGACCTGCGTCGGCAGCCCCACCCGCTGGGTCTCCACGGACTGCGCGATGCGCTGCGTGGCGTCCGGCGCGGCCCAGGGGTCAGGCGCGCCGCCCAGGGCGTCGTCGAGGTCCCGGCGCAGGGCACGCGCCACCTCGGTGGGGCCCCAGCGGAGCGCCGGGTCGGCCTGGAGCGCCCCCGCGAGCGCCCGCGCGGTGCGGGCCGGCAGCCCGTGCAGGTCGGGCCGGCCCTCCCGCGAGCGCCGCAGCACCAGCTCGGTGGGCCGGACGCCGAACGGCGAGCGGCCGGTGGCGGCGAAGGAGAGCAGGGCGGCCCAGCTCCACCAGTCGGTCTCCGCGACGGGCGCGCCGCCGTCGAGCAGCTCGGGTGCGATGTAGCCGGGAGTGCCCATGACGAACCCCGCGGACGTGGTCCGGGTGTCGCCCGGGCCCTGCGCGATGCCGAAGTCGATCAGCACGGGCCCCTGCGCGGTGATCATCACGTTCGAGGGCTTGAGGTCGCGGTGCACCACGCCGGCGTCGTGCACGGCCTCGAGGGCGGCGGCGAGCTGGTCCGCGAGGGAGAACACGTCGGCGGCGTCGAGCGGGCCGCGCTCGTCCACCTCCTCCTCGAGGGTGACGCCGTCCACCAGCTCGGTCACGACGAACGCGTAGGGGCCCTCCAGCTCGGCGTCGAGCACCTGCGCGACGGCAGGGTGCCGCAGCCGCTGCAGGGCCGCGGCCTCGCGCCGCAGCCGCTCGCGCCCGGCGGGGTCGGCGTCGACGTGCGCGTGCAGCACCTTGAGCGCCACGCGACCGCCGCCGCCGTCGACCGCCTCGTAGACGGCGCCCATCGCGCCGCTCCCGAGCGGTCGCACCACGGTGTACCCGCCGACCTCCGAACCCTCGGCCAGGCCGCCGTCACGGGTCCGGGAGACGCGCGGCGCGCGGTCCGACGACATGCCGTCCTCCCCGCCGTCCGGCGCCGGCCCCGGGCCCCTCGCGCCGCCGTCGCGGGCGGCCGACGGCGGACCGGGCACCGGGTTCCGCCCCGGGACCTGCATCGCGTCGACCTCACCCATGGGGCACACCGTATCCGTCCGGACCTCCCGGGGCGCGCCGTGCCGCGCGGGTCCGCGGCAGGTCACCGTCGGGTCTCGAACGGGTCGCGCGCAGGTCGTGGCGCGGCCCCGCGCCCCTCGACGGGAGTGCGCGAACGGGTGACGTCGCGCCGCGCCGGGGCGAGCCCGAGGCCGCGTCGGTACCCTGTCCGGGGAGGACGCTGTTCTTTCGAAGCCCTCCGGAGTCCTTGAGAGATTCCTGGCAGAACCCGTGGAGAGAGGTCCCTTGGCAGGCAAAGGTTCGTCAAGCAGCCATCGTCGGAAGGGCGACGGGTACGACCTCGTCGTCGTCGCCAACCGGCTCCCCGTCGACTTCACGGTCGACGCCGACGGCGGGGTGGACTGGCACCGCTCCCCCGGCGGCCTCGTCACCGCCCTCGAGCCGGTGATGCGCGAGGCGGACGGCGCCTGGGTCGGCTGGTCCGGCGCCCCCGACCTCGAGCACGAGCCCTTCGAGGCCGACGGCATGCTCCTCGTGCCGGTCTCCCTCAGCCAGGGCGACATCGAGCGGTACTACGAGGGGTTCTCCAACGACACCCTCTGGCCGCTGTACCACGACGTCATCTCGCCCCCGACCTACCACCGGCAGTGGTGGGACGCCTACCGCCGCGTCAACCGCCGCTTCGCCGAGGCCGCGGCTGCGCAGGCGGCCCAGGGCGCCGTCGTCTGGGTGCACGACTACCAGCTCCAGCTGGTGCCGAAGATGCTCCGCGAGCTGCGGCCCGACCTGCGGATCGGGTTCTTCGACCACATCCCCTTCCCGGCGGTGGAGCTGTTCCAGCAGCTGCCGTGGCGCACCCAGATCGTCGAGGGCCTGCTGGGCGCGGACCTCATCGGCTTCCAGCGCGGGGGCGACGCGTCGAACTTCGTGCGCTCCGTGCGCCGGCTCACGAAGCACACCACCCGCGGGCCGATCATCACGGTCGCGGAGGAGGACGGCCGCCCCGCCCGGCACGTGCGCGCCGCGGCGTTCCCCATCTCGATCGACTCCCACCACTTCGACGCCCTGGCCCGCGAGCCGGAGGTGCAGGCCCGCGCGAAGGAGATCCGGGCCGACCTGGGCGACCCGAAGGTGATGATGCTGGGCGTCGACCGCCTCGACTACACCAAGGGCATCCGGCACCGCATCAAGGCGTACGGCGAGCTGCTGCAGGACGGCCGGCTCGACGTCGAGCACTGCACGCTGGTGCAGGTCGCGAGCCCGAGCCGCGAGAACGTCGGGGCCTACCAGGACCTGCGCGAGCACGTCGAGGGGCTCGTGGGCCGCATCAACGGCGAGTTCGGCGAGCTCGGGCACTCGGCGATCCACTACCTCCACCATTCCTACCCGCCCGACGAGATGGCCGCCCTGTACCTGGCGGCCGACGTCATGCTCGTCACGTCCCTGCGCGACGGCATGAACCTCGTGGCCAAGGAGTACATCGCGGCGCGCTCGGACGAGCAGGGGGTGCTGGTGCTGAGCGAGTTCACCGGCGCCGCAGACGAGCTCGCCCCCGGGCCGCTGCTGGTCAACCCGCACGACATCGACGGGATGAAGGACACCATCGTCGCGGCGGCGCACATGCCCCCGCGCGAGCAGCGGCGCCGGATGCGCCGGCTGCGCCGCAAGGTGATGGCGGACGACGTCGCGAAGTGGTCCGAGACGTTCCTCGGCGTGCTCACCGCCATGCCGGCCCGGTCGAGCCGCGGGTGAACGGGCGACAGGTGACCGGGCCCGTGCCGGGCGGGACCGAGGCGGCCGAGGCCGCGGTGCTGGCGTTCGCCCGCCGGCCGGGGTCGACGCCGCGGGTCGCGCGGCTCGTCGCGCTCGACTTCGACGGGACGCTCGCGCCGCTGGTCGACGACCCCTCCGCATCGACGATGACGCCGGCCGCGCGCTCGGCCGTGGACCGGCTCGCCGCGCTCGCGGCGCGGCCGGTGCCGACCGGGGGCGACGAGCTGCGGCTCGCCCTCGTCTCGGGCCGCAACCTCACGGACCTCGCCGCCCGGTCGGGCGTCCCCGCCGGCACGTACCTGGTGGGGAGCCACGGCGCGGAGACCGGCCGGGTCGCCGCGCACGGCGTCGACGCCGTGCCGCTGCGCCTCACCGACGCGCAGGCGGACAGCCTGGAACGGCTGCGCGAGGGGCTGCAGGACGCGGTCGACGGCCGGCGCGGCGCGTGGGTGCAGGACAAGCCCAGCGCCGCCGTCCTGCACACCCGGCTCTGCGACGCCGACGACGCGCGCGCCGCGGCCGCCGACGCCGACGCGGTGGCGGCACGCCTCGGCCTGCACGCGATGCACGGCAAGGACGTCGTCGAGATCGCCGTCGTCCCCACGTCCAAGGGGATCGCCGTCGAACGGCTGCGCCAGGAGCTGGAGGAGGGCGACGAACGCCTCCGGGGCCTCGTCCTCTACGCCGGCGACGACACCACCGACGAGGCCGCGTTCGAGGTGCTCGGGCCGGGCGACCTGGGCGTGAAGGTCGGCCCGGGGGCGACGCGGGCGAGCGAGCGCGTGGCGGACGCGGACGCGCTCGCGGCCCTCCTGGAGCGTCTCGCGGACGCGCTCGAGGCCTGACGGACAGCCCTTTCCGAACCCTCGCGAGGCCCTGACCTGGGCTGTGTCAGAACTCACGCCCGGGGCATGTACGATCATCCCGGCGCACCGATCCGAGGCCGTCCGGCCGAGGTCCGGAGCGCACGACAACAGAATGTGTCACCGCCGACACGCCAGCGTGAAAGCAACGGCACCCACCCACAACGGATCGTCCGGCACGTACCTGCCGGTGGAGGGATTGCAACCATGGCAACGGTCACCTTCGACCACGCGACGCGCATCTACCCGGGCACGGAGCGCCCGGCCGTCGACCAGCTCAACCTGCACGTCGAGGACGGCGAGTTCCTCGTCCTGGTCGGCCCCTCGGGCTGCGGCAAGTCCACCTCGCTGCGCATGCTCGCCGGCCTGGAGGACGTCAACGGCGGCAGCATCCTCATCGGCGACCGCGACGTCACGGACGTCCAGCCGAAGGACCGCGACATCGCGATGGTGTTCCAGAACTACGCGCTGTACCCGCACATGTCGGTGGCGGACAACATGGGCTTCGCGCTGAAGATCGCCGGCACCCCCAAGGCCGAGATCCGCCAGCGCGTCGAGGAGGCCGCCAAGATCCTCGACCTCACCGAGTACCTCGACCGCAAGCCGAAGGCGCTCTCCGGTGGTCAGCGTCAGCGCGTCGCCATGGGCCGCGCGATCGTGCGCCAGCCGCAGGTGTTCCTCATGGACGAGCCGCTGTCGAACCTCGACGCCAAGCTCCGCGTCCAGACCCGCACGCAGATCGCGTCGCTGCAGCGCCGCCTCGGCGTCACGACCGTCTACGTGACGCACGACCAGACCGAGGCGCTCACCATGGGCGACCGCATCGCGGTGCTCAAGGGCGGGCTGCTGCAGCAGGTCGGCACGCCGCGCGAGATGTACGACACCCCGGCCAACGTCTTCGTCGCGGGCTTCATCGGCTCGCCGGCGATGAACATCGCCACCTTCAAGGTCGACGGGGGCGTGGCCCACGTGGGCGCCGCCCGCGTGCCGCTGGAGCGGTCGACCGTGGAGCAGCTCACCGACGCCGACGGCGGCAAGATCACCATCGGCTTCCGCCCCGAGGCGCTCGAGGTGGTCTCGGACGGCACCGAGAACGCGATGCCCGTGGCCGTCAACCTCGTCGAGGAGCTCGGCTCGGACGCCTTCGTCTACGGCACGCTCGTCGGCCCCGCCGCCGAGGAGGCCGAGGTCCGCTCGGGCGCCGGCGACAACCAGGTGATCGTGCGCATCGACCCGCGCAACGTCCCCATGAAGGGCGACACGATCCACGTGACGATCAAGCCGGGGCAGTCGCACCTCTTCTCGGCCGCGACGGGCAACCGCCTCAACTGAGTCGCCGCTGGGTCGGCAACGACTCACCGCACCGCCCGAGGGGCGGGTCCGGCTGCTGCCGGGCCCGCCCCTCGTCGCGTACCCTGACGAGCCGGGCCATCCGCCCTCCCGCACGACATCTGGCCTCCCGTACGACACCTGGAGCGACGTGGAACAGCTGCAGATCACCTCGGCGACGCCGGACTCCGCACTGCTCGACCTGCCGTGGCGCGCCCCCCTGGCCGACTGGCCCGCGGACGTGCTCGCCGCCCTCCCCCGCGGCATCTCGCGCCACGTCGTGCGGTTCGTCCGCCTCGACGGGCGCGTGCTCGCGATCAAGGAGATCAGCGAGGCGGTCGCGTTCCGCGAGTACGACCTGCTGCGCCAGCTGCGCAAGCTCGAGATCCCCGCCGTGCGCCCGGTGGGCGTCGTGACGGGCCGCCGTGACGACGACGGCGAGCCGCTCGAGGCCGCGCTCGTCACGGAGCACCTCGCGTTCTCGCTCCCCTACCGGGCCGTGTTCAGCCAGGCCCTGCGCCCCGACACCGCCGCCCGCCTCATCGACGCGCTGGCCGTCCTGCTGGTGCGGGTCCACCTCGTCGGCTTCTACTGGGGCGACGTGTCGCTGTCGAACACCCTGTTCCGGCGCGACGCGCACCAGTTCGCCGCCTACCTCGTCGACGCCGAGACCGGCGACCTGCACCGCGAGCTCACCCCCGGTCAGCGCTCCTACGACGTCGACCTCGCCCGCACCAACATCATCGGCGAGCTGTTCGACCTCGAGGCGGGCGAGCTGCTCGACGAGGAGGTCGACGCCATCGCGATCGGCGACGCCCTCGTGTCCCGGTACACGGAGCTGTGGGAGGCGCTCACGGGCGTCGAGTCGTTCAGGTCCGACGAGCGCTGGCGGGTCGCGGCGCGCATCGACCGGCTCAACGACCTGGGCTTCGACGTCGGCGAGCTGTCGATCACCACGGACATCGACGGCACCACCGTGCGCATCCAGCCCCAGGTGGTCGACGCCGGGCACCACTCGCGCCGCCTGTTCCGCCTCACCGGCCTGGACGCCCAGGACAACCAGGCCCGCCGGCTCCTCAACGACCTCGACTCGTACGTGGCGGCCACGGACCGCCAGGAGGACGACCCGCAGATGGTCGCGCACGACTGGTCGCAGAACATCTTCCAGCCGACCATCCGCGCCGTCCCCCGCGAGCTGCGCCGCAAGCTCGAGCCGGCCCAGCTGTTCCACGAGATCCTGGACCACCGCTGGTTCATCTCCGAGCAGGCGGGGCGCGACGTCCCGATGCCCGAGGCCACGGCGTCCTACGTGGAGCACGTGCTGCGCCACCGCCGGGACGAGAAGGCGATCCTCGGCCTGCCGCCGGGCGAGCCGGACCGCGAGGGCGACGTCGACATCGTCGACATGGGCGCCGGACCGGACGCCGCCCCCGAGGACGACCACTTCCACCTGTCGACCTGACCGCCCGCTCCCGGACGGCGCGGTGGGCTCGGGTCAGCGGCGGGCCTGGGCCACCTCGTAGAGCGTGATGCCCGCGGCGACGCCCGCGTTCAGCGACTCGACGTCGGACGAGATGGGGATGGACGCGACGGCGTCGCAGGTCTCGCGCACCAGGCGCGAGAGCCCGTGCCCCTCGGAGCCGACGACCAGCACCAGCGGGTCGGTGGCGAACGCGAGGTCGCGCACGGTGGTGTCCCCGCCGGCGTCCAGGCCGACGACGAACGCGCCGGACTTCTTCAGGTCGGTGAGGGTGCGCGCCAGGTTGGTCACCTTGGCGACGGGCACCCGGGCGGCCGCGCCCGCGGACACCTTCCACGCCGACGCGGTGACGCCGGCCGACCGGCGCGACGGCACGACGACGCCGTGCGCGCCGAAGGCCCCGGCGGACCGGAGCACGGCGCCCAGGTTGCGGGGGTCGGTGACGCCGTCGAGCGCGACGATCAGCGGCGGCTGGCCGGCCGCGGCGGCGGCGTCCAGCAGGTCCTCGACGTCCGCGTAGTCGTAGGGCGGCACCTGCGCGGCGACGCCCTGGTGCACGGAACCCTCGGTGAGGTGGTCCAGCTCGGTGCGGCTCACCTCGAGCAGCTGCACGGAGCGGGTCGACGCCAGCTCGAGGATCTCCCGCGTGCGGTCGTCGTGGTCGATGCGCGCGGCGAGGTGCACCGCGGTGACCGGCACGTCGGTGCGCAGCGCCTCGAGCACGGCGTTGCGGCCCGCGACCACCTCGGCGCCGCCGGTGGGGCGGCGCGTGCCGCGCACGACGCCCTTGCTGGCGCCCTTCTGCGCCTGCACGGCCTGCCGCTTCTCGGCCGCCACCTTGCGCTTGTGCGCCGGGTGGTACGTGCGGTCCTCGGCCTTCGGCGTCGGGCCCTTGCCCTCGAGCGCCTTGCGGCTGTGCCCGCCGGTGCCGACCTGCGCGCCCTTCTTGCTGCCGGCCTTGCGGACGGCGCCGGGACGTCGGGTGTTGCCTGCCATGGTGTCTCTTCTCAGGTGGTCGAGCGGGTCAGTCGGTCAGCGTCCAGCGGGCACCGTCGGCGGAGTCCTGCACGACGACGCCGGCGGCCGCGAGGCGGTCGCGGATGGCGTCGCTCGTGGCCCAGTCCTTCGCGGCGCGCGCGGCGACCCGCGCGTCGAGCTCGGCCGCGACGAGCGACTCCAGGGCGGAACGCGCCGTGGAGTCGTCGGATCCCGAGGCCCACTGCGGGTCGTGCGGGTCGAGGCCCAGGACGTCGAGCATGCCGCGCAGGGCGACGAGCTCCTCACGTGCCGCGGCGTCGTCGCGCGACGCCAGCGCGCTGTTGCCGGCGCGCAGGTGCTCGTGCACGACGGCGAGCGCGGCGGGCACGTTGAGGTCGTCGTCCATCGCCTCGACGAACCCGACCGGCAGCTCGGCCTTCGCGACCTCGTCGGCGGGCACCCCGCCGACGCGCTCGGTGGCGCGGTCCACGAAGCCGGACAGCCGCTCCCAGGTGGTGCGGGCCTCGTCCAGGGTGTCGGGCGACCACTCGAGCATCGAGCGGTACTGCACCGCCGCGAGGGCGTACCGGATCACCGGCGCGGGCGCCTGCGCGAGCAGCTCGCTCACGAGCAGGCCGTTGCCCAGCGACTTGCTCATCTTGACGCCCTGCTGGGTGACCCACGCGCAGTGCATCCAGCGCTGCGCGAAGCCGTACCCGGCGGCGCGGGACTGCGCCTGCTCGTTCTCGTGGTGCGGGAACCGCAGGTCGAGGCCGCCGCCGTGGATGTCGAACGTGTCGCCGAGGTAGCGGCGGGCCATCGCGGAGCACTCGAGGTGCCAGCCCGGCCGGCCGCGGCCGAACGCCGTCTCCCAGGACGCCGTGCCCGGCTCGCCCGGCTTGGGCGCCTTCCACAGCGCGAAGTCGTGCGGGTCCCGCTTGGCGGACGCCGCGGCGTCGTCGCCCGCGGGCTCGGGGTTGAGGTCCTCGAGCCGCTGCTTCGTCAGCTCGCCGTACGCGGGCCACGACCGCACGTCGAACCAGACGTCGCCCGGCCCGGTCGTGTACGCGTTCCCGCGGTCGACCAGGCGCTGCATGAGCTCGGCCATGTCGAGCACGTGACCCGTGGCCCGCGGCTCGTACGTCGGCGGGATGACGCCGAGCGCGTCGTAGGCGCGCGTGAACATCCGCTCGTGCGCGGCGGCGTGCGCCCACCAGGCGACGCCGGCCGCGGAGGCCTTGGCGAGGATCTTGTCGTCGATGTCGGTGACGTTGCGGATCAGCGTGACCCGCAGCCCCGAGCGCTCCAGCCAGCGCCGCAGCACGTCGAACGCGATGACGGGCCGGAGGTGGCCGATGTGGGGCGGGGCCTGCACGGTGGCGCCACACAGGTAGATACCGACCTCGCCCGGGTTCAGGGGGACGAAGGCGCGCACGTCGCGCGTCGCGGTGTCGTACAGGTGCAGGCTCACCGGTCCAGCGTACCGGCCGGTCCCTCAGCCGAAGGTGCGTCCCTCGCCGCGGTAGGTGGGGACCGACTCGACGATCTCGTCGCCGCGCACCAGGTGGACGACGTCGAACCGCTCCATGAGCTCGCCCGCCTTGGCGTGCCGCAGCCACACGCGGTCCCCGACGGCGAGGGGCGGCGCGTCGCGATGCCCGCGCAGCGGCGTCATGACCTCCCCCGCGCCCTCGGTGCCGGTGAGCGACCAGCCGGGCGTCGCGACCCGTGGCAGCCGCGAGCGCCCCGCCGGCCCGGAGGCCACGTACCCGCCCCCGAACGCCGTCGCCCAGCCCGGGGCGGGCACCCGCGCGACGTCGAGCCCGAAGAACGCGGCGGGCCGCGGGTCGAAGGAGCGGTATCCGTCGAACAGGCCGGGGACGAACAGCCCGGAGCCCGCGGTCACCTCCGTGACGGTGGGCCCGACCGACGACGTCTCGAGGGAGCCCGTGCCGCCCGAGTTCACCAGCTCCACGGCGCGCCCGACGGCGGTGCGCACGGCCTCGACGACGGCCGACCGGCGCCCGTACAGCTCGGCCACCGACAGCCTCTTGACCAGCCGGACGGCCGGGTTGGTGTCGGGCAGGCCCGCGACCTGCGCCTCGTAGAACATGAGCCCCCGCAGTCGCGCGCCGGGCAGCGCCTCGACGCGGCGGGCGAGCGCGGCGACGTCGTCCGGGGTGCGCAGCGGCGACCGCCGCGTGCCCAGGTGCAGGTGCAGCGGGCCGGCGTCGAGGCGCAGCGACGCGTCGACGTCCAGGCAGACCGCGACGTCGGGCAGGTCGCCCGTCCCCGCCGGCACCTCGACGGACGACAGGGCGGCGTCCAGGAGGGCGAGCTGGGCGACGTCGTCCGCCATCAGCGTGACCTCGCGCCGCGCGCGGACGTCGGCGGCGAGCCGCGCGAGCGCGTCCCGGTCCACGGTGGGGTAGCCGACGAGGACGTCGCGCACCCCCTCCTGCACGAGCCAGAGCGCCTCCGCCAGGGAGAACGCCATGACGCCCTGGAACCCGGCGTCGAGCGCCCGGCCGACGAGCGAGCGCACCCGCACGGACTTGCTCGCCACCCGCACGGGGATGCCCCGGGCGCGGCGGCGCAGGTCGGCGGCGTTGGCGTCGAAGGCGTCCAGGTCGACCACGGCCACGGGAGCGGACAGGTGCGCGGTGGCGCGGGCCAGCCGCTCCGTCTGGGTCATGACCGCACGCTACACCGGGCGCGGGACGTCGTCCGACGGCCGTGCGGGGTGATCCTGCGGGCGATCCGACGGGTCGCCGACGATCCACCCGGAGGGGGATCCGCCGGGGCCTCCGCCCGTGGCAGAGTGTGCCGCGTGACCTCGAGCACCGTCGCCCGCACACCGGCCCCCGCCACCCCCGACACCCCGCTGCGCACCTGGGGCGGCACGCACTCGTGGCAGCCCGCGCGCCGCGTCGCGCCGCGCGACGAGGGCGAGCTGGGCACCGTCGTCGCCGGGGCCGCCGCCGACGGGCTGCGGGTGCGCGCGATGGGCGCGGGCCACTCCTTCACGGCCGCGGCGGTGACGGACGGCGTGCACGTGGGCCTCGACCACCTCAGCGGCATCGAGGCGGTGGCGCCGCAGGCCGACGGCACGTCGCTGGTCACCGTCCGGGCCGGCACCCGGCTGCACCAGCTCAACCGCCTGCTCGCGGCGCTCGGCCTGGCGATGCGCAACCTCGGCGACATCGACCGCCAGTCCGTCGCGGGCGCGATCTCGACCGGCACGCACGGCACCGGCGCGCGGCTGGGCGGCCTCGCGACGCAGGTGCGCGGCGTCCGCGTGGTCGGGGCCGACGGCGTGGTCCGGTCCGCGTCGGACGCCGCGGCCCCGGGCTCGCCCGAGCGCGAGCTGTTCGAGGTGGCGCGGCTGGGCCTCGGCGTCGCGGGCGTGCTGTCCGCGGTCACGCTCGAGGTGGTGCCCGCGTTCTGGCTGCGGGCTCAGGAGGAGCCCTGGCCGCTGGACCGGGTGCTGGAAGGGCTCGACGAGTACGTCGACGGCAACGACCACGCGGAGTTCTACTGGTTCCCCGGCACCCGCCGGGCGCTGACCAAGCGCAACAACCGCGCGACGGTGGACGAGGTCGAGGGGTGGGCGGCCGGCCGGGCCGGCGCCCGCGGCGTCGTCCGCACGGCGGGCGCCCGCGCCCGCGCGCTGCTCGACGAGGAGGTGCTGTCCAACGGCGTCTTCGAGGTGGCGAACCGGCTCGCGTTCGCCGCACCCGGCATCGTCCCCCGGCTCAACGCGGTGAGCGCCCGGGCGCTGGGCGCGAAGACGTACCTGGCACCCTCGGCCGACGTCTTCGTCACCCGCCGCCGCGTGCGGTTCGTGGAGATGGAGTACGCCCTGCCCCGCGCCGCGCTGCGCCCGGTGCTCGACGACCTGGACGCCTGGCTGCGCGCCTCCGGCGAGCCCGTCCCGTTCCCGGTGGAGGTGCGCTTCGCCGCCGCCGACGACGTCTGGCTCTCGACGGCGCACGGCCGCGAGACGGCCTACGTCGCGGTGCACCAGTACGCGCCGATGCCGTACCAGCGGTACTTCAGCGCGGCCGAGCAGATCTTCGCCGCAGCGGGCGGGCGGCCGCACTGGGGCAAGATGCACACCCGCACGGCCGAGTACCTGGCCGACCACTACCCCCTGGCGGACGTCGCCCGCGTGCGGGCCGCCGTCGACCCGGACGGCGTCTTCCGCAACGACTACACCGACACCGTCCTCGGCACCGCCGACAGCAGCACGGACTAGGCGGGGGGCCACCAGCCCGGTGGGGCGGCCCGCTCCCCCGGGAGCCGCACCGTGGCGCGCAGGCCGCCGTCCCCCAGAGCGGCGAGCGCGAGGGTGCCCTGGTGCGCCTCGGCGATGCTCCGCACGATCGCCAGGCCGAGCCCGACGCCCGCGTGCTCCCCGTGCGTGCGCCCGCCGCCGCGCTGGAACGGCTCGACGAGCGTGGGGACGAGCCTCGGGTCGAGCGGCTCCCCCGAGTTCTCGACGGTGAGCACGACGTCGTCGCCCCGGACGGCGGTCTCCACCCGCACCGTGCCGCGCGCCGGGAGGTTGTGCACGATCGCGTTGTGCACGAGGTTCGTGGCGAGCTGCAGCAGGAGCGCGTGCGAACCCGCCGCGAGGGCGACGTCGCCCCCGACCCGCACGTCGACGCCCCGCCCGTCCGCGAGCGGCTGCAGCGTCTCGGCCGCCTCTTCCGCGACGAGGGACAGGTCGACGCGCTCCCGCACGAACGTCCCCCGGTCGGCGCGACTGAGCAGGAGCAGCGCCTCAGTGAGGTCGATGGCGCGCGCGTTGACGGCCTCGAGCCGGCGCAGGAGCTCCTCCGTGTCCCGGTCCGGGTCCTGGGCACCGACCTCGAGCAGCGTCCGCGTCACCGCGAGCGGGGTGCGCAGCTCGTGGGAGGCGTTCGCCGCGAACCGCTGCTGCTCGGCGACCTGCGCCTCCAACCGGGCCAGCATCGCGTCGAACGCGTCGGCGAGCTCGCGGAACTCGTCCTGCCGGCCCGCGAGCCGGACCCGGTGGGACAGCGAACCCTCCGCCGCCCGGCGGGTGGCGTCCGTGATGCGGTCCAGCGGGGCGAGCATCCGCCCGGCGAGGAACCACCCGCCGAGCAGGCCGAACACCAGGAGGAAGACCATCGCCCAGGCCACCCGCGGGGCGAACGCGCGCTCCAGGTCGGAGCGGTTGGGGACGAACTGCCCGGGCCCGGGGCGGGACGGTGCGACGTCGACGATGATCGTGTCCGGCACGTACCGCAGCAGGAAGACCCACACGACGGCGAGGAGCAGCGCGCCGGCCACCACGAGGAACCCGGCGTAGCTGAGCGTGAGCTTCAGCCGGACGCTCGGGCCGGGGCTCCTAGCCACGGCGGGCCTCGCGCGCCTCGTGCGGGGCCCCGTCCTCGGGCCCGGTCGCGATGCGGTAGCCGACGCCGGGCACGGTGGCGATCACCCACGGCTCGCCGAGCCGCTTGCGCAGCGCCGACACCGTGATGCGCACCGCGTTGGTGAAGGGGTCGGCGTTCTCGTCCCACGCCCGCTCCAGCAGCTCCTCCGCGCTGACGACGCCGCCGTCGGCCGCGACCAGCACCTCCAGCACGGCGAACTGCTTGCGGGTGAGCGCGACGTAGCGCCCGTCGCGGTAGACCTCCCGGCGGAACGGGTCCACGCGCAGGCCCGCGAGCTCGCGCACCGGCGGCCGGCTGTGGGCCCGCCGCCGGTCGAGGGCGCGCAGCCGCAGCACGAGCTCCCGCATCGCGAACGGCTTGGTGAGGTAGTCGTCGGCCCCGAGCTCGAACCCGGTGGCCTTGTCGTCGAGACGGTCCGCGGCCGTGAGCATGAGGATCGGCAGCCCGCTCCCGGACGCGACGATGCTCGCGGCGACCTCGTCCCCCGACGGGCCGGGGATGTCACGGTCGAGCACGGCGACGTCGTAGGAGTTCACGCCCAGCAGCTCGAGGGCGGTGCCGCCGTCGCCGGCGACGTCCGCCGCGATGGCCTCCAGCCGCAGCCCGTCGCGGACGGCCTGGGCCAGGTACGGCTCGTCCTCGACGATCAGCACACGCATGCCTCGATGCTACGGAGCGGCACCTATCGTCCGCGTATCGAGCAGCGCATACGCCCGGGCAACACCGCCCCGGCTCGACTGGGGGCATGCTCCACCACCGACACGCCCTCGCGTCCCGCACCCCCGCCGCCCGGACGGCCCGCCGGACCCGCACCGCGCTCGCGCTCGCCGTCGTCGCCGCCGCGGCGGCCGGGCTCGCGGCCTGCCAGGCGTCGTCGCCCCCGCCCGCGACGACGTCGGTCGCGCCGGCGAAGGCTCCCGCCGACCGTCCGGACCGCGGGGCGCGGGACGGCGAGGCCGCAGGCCACGTCCCCGACGGCACCACCGTGTTCGACGACGCGCTCCCGGCCCTGGCGAACCTCGACCCCGCGCTGCTCGCCGCCCTGCAGGCGGCCGCGGCCGACGCCGAGCAGGACGGCGTCACGTTCTTCGTCAACAGCGCCTGGCGCTCGGCCGCCTACCAGGACCGGCTGCTGCGCGAGGCGGTCGCCCAGTACGGGTCCGCGGCCGAGGCGGCCCGCTGGGTGGCCTCGGCCGACACGTCGTCGCACGTCAGCGGCGACGCCGTCGACCTGCAGCAGTCGGGCGGCAGCCAGTGGGTGGCGGACCACGGCGCCACCTACGGGTTGTGCCGGGTGTACGCGAACGAGCCGTGGCACGTCGAGCTGCGCCCGGACGCCGCCGCGCAGGGCTGCCCGGAGCCGTACGCCGACCCGTCGCAGGACCCGCGGCTGCAGCAGTGAGGCGAGGCCGGTGCCGACCGGCTCAGCCGGCGGCGACCACGAGCGCCGTGGCGATCGCCGCGACGCCCTCGCCGCGGCCGGTGAGCCCCAGGCCGTCGGTCGTGGTGGCGCTCAGGGAGACGGGCGCCCCGGCCGCGGCCGTGAGCGCCGCCTCGGCCTCGGCCCGGCGCGGGCCGACCTTGGGCCGGTTCCCGATCACCTGCACGGCGACGTTCCCGATCTCGAACCCCGCCGCCCGCACGCGCCGGGCCGCCTCGGCGAGCAGGGTGCTCCCCGCGGCCCCGGCCCACTCGGGCTCGCTGGTGCCGAAGTGGGTGCCGAGGTCGCCGATGCCCGCGGCGGAGAACAGGGCGTCGGCGGCGGCGTGCGCCGCCACGTCGGCGTCCGAGTGCCCGGCGAGCGGTCGCTCCCCCGGCCAGCGCAGGCCCCCCAGCCACAGCTCGCGATCGGTCCCCTCGGGGGCGTAGGCGTGCACGTCGACGCCGAGCCCGGTGCGCGGCAGCCCCGCGGGCGACGCGGTCACGACTCCTCCTCCAGCAGCAGCGCGGCCACCTGCAGGTCGCGCTCGGTGGTGATCTTCATGGCCGTCTCCTCGCCGGTGACGACGTAGGCGGTCTCGCCGAGCGCCTCGACCAGCCCCGCGTCGTCCGTCGCCGCCAGCCCCTCCGCCGTCGCCCGTGCCGCGCCCTGCGCGTGCGCGCGCGCCAGGAGCGCGCGGTCGAAGCCCTGCGGCGTCTGCACCGCGCGCAGCACCGCGCGGTCCGGGGTCTCGACGACCCGCTCGACGTCCGGCCCGCCCGCGGTCGACGCCGGGACGACGCGCTTCACCGTGTCGGTCACCGGCAGCCCCGGCACGACCGCGCCGTGGCCGGCACGCACCGCGTCGACGACCCGGCGCACCAGACGCGGCGGGGCGAGCGGGCGCGCGGCGTCGTGCACGAGGACCACGTCGTCGTCCGGGCCGGCGAGGGCGAGGCCCGCGGCGACGGACGCCTGCCGGGTGCCGCCGCCCTCGACCACGCGGACCGGCACGTCCACGTGCGGGTCCTGCGCGACGACGTCACGCACCGCGGAGTCGAGGCCCGCGGGGCACGTGACGACCAGGGAGTCGACGACGCCCGAGGCGGCGAGGCGGCGGGCGGCGTGCACCACGAGCGGAAAGCCCGCCAGGTCGACCAGGGCCTTCGGCAGGTCCCGGCCGAGGCGGGTGCCGGACCCCGCGGCGGTGAGGATCGCGAGCGTCGTCACGGCGTCACGGTACCGGAACGACGACGGCGACCGGCGGCCGGAGCCGCAGGTCGCCGTCGTGCAGCGCTGGTGACGGGAGGCCTCAGGACGCGAGGACCTCGTCGATGATGGCGCCGGCCTTCTCCTCGTCGACGCCCTCCGCGAGCGCGACCTCGGACTCGAGGATCTGGCGAGCCTTCGCGAGCATGCGCTTCTCGCCCGCCGAGAGGCCACGGTCCGCGTCGCGGCGCGACAGGTCGCGCACGACCTCGCCGACCTTGATCACGTCGCCGGACGCGAGCTTCTCGAGGTTCGCCTTGTACCGGCGCGACCAGTTGGTCGGCTCCTCCGTGTAGGGCGCGCGCAGCACCTCGAAGACGCGGTCCAGCCCCTGCTGGTCGACCACGTCGCGCACGCCCACGAGGTCGACGTTCTCCGCCGGGACCTCGATCGTCAGGTCGCCCTGGGCAACCTTGAGCTTGAGGTACATCTTCTCCTCGCCACGGATCTTGCGCGTCTTGATCTCCTCGATCAGCGCGGCGCCGTGATGCGGGTAGACAACCGTCTCGCCTACTGTGAACGTCATCTGCAGATGTCCCCTTTCCCAGTCGACGAGTTTATCACGGGGAGGCTGACACTCCCCCGCCCCACGGCCTCTCCACAGCCCTGTGACGAACCCGTTTGCGCAGGTCAGAGGCCTGGAAGCGCAATCATGGACGCAGCGCGCGTCCGGCATCGTTAAGATGTCGGCGGGCCCCTGCAGGCCCGCCCCTCCCCGCCTGACGTGGGGGAACCCTGATGCCCCGCGCCCGCGCGGCCACCCGCGCCCGCGAGCCGACGCCTTCGAAGGAGAGCTCGTGTCCCGCTCCGCCCGCCCCGCACGCCTCGTCGCCGCCGCCAGCGTCATGGCGGGCGCCCTGCTGCTGGCCGCCTGCTCCCCCACGATCACCACCAAGCCGTACGCCCCGTCCGACGGCGTCCGCGTGAACCTCACCGACCAGGTGCGCGGCATCAACCTCATGGTCGTCTCCGAGGGCGAGGGTGAGCCCGGCGCCGTGCTCGGCGCGCTGGCGAACGGCTCGGCCGAGGACGTCGACTTCGTGCTCGCCGCCGAGGGCGCCGAGCCGATCTCGCTCACGGTGCCGGCCGGGCAGACCATCTACCTGAGCGCCGACCAGGTGAGCGACCAGGCCGTCGACGCCCAGCTCGGCACCGTGGCCACCCACCCGGGCGGCGACCTCGACGCGACGCTGTCCGGCGCCGGCACGGACGAGGACTTCTTCCTGCCGGTCATGGACGGCACGCTCCCCGAGTACGCGGCCTGGGTGCCGAACACCTCGGGCGTCTGACCCACCGCGCAGGGCGGGCCGCGGCACGTGCTGCGGCCCGCCCTGCGTCGCCCCCGCCCACGGGCGAGGTCAGCGCGGGCCCGCCCCGTGCAGGAACTGGTCGACGGCGGCCTCGACGAGGCCGTCGCACCGCCGCGGGTCGACGACACCCCCGTTGACGAGCGCCGCGATCCCCTGGAGCGTCGCGAGCAGGACCGTCGACGTCAGGTCGAGGTCGCCCCCGGCGAGCAGCCCTTCGTCGCGCCCCTGGGCGACGAGCGCGTGCAACCGCCCGAACGGTTCCGCCGCCGCGGCGAGGATCCGGTCGGCACCGGGGCCGTGCTTCCCCGCGTACATCACCTCGAGCAGCGAGGTGCTCTCGGTCGCGAACCGGGTGTAGGCCACGGCCGCGGCGCGCAGGCGCGGCTCGAACTCGTCGCCGGCGCCGTCCAGCGCCTCGCGCAGCACCCGGTCCAGGCGATCGAACCCGGACTCCGCGAGCGCGTCGAGGAGCGCCTGCCGGTCGGCGAAGTGCCGCCGGGGCGCCCCGTGGCTGACCCCGACCTCGCGCGCGAGGTCGCGCAGCGAGAGCCGGTCCGCCCCGTCCGCGCGCAGGCGGCGCTCCGCGGCGTCGAGCAGCGCGGCGCGGAGGCTGCCGTGGTGGTAGGGGCGTTCGGCGACGGGCTCGGGCACGCCCTGAGCCTAGCCGCGCCATGTTGCCGTTGACCACATGAGTAGCCACTGACTACTTTGTAGTCCATGACTACTTTTACGCTCGCCCAGGTCCCCGCCCAGCCCGGCCGGACTGTCGTCGTCACGGGAGCCACCAGCGGCATCGGCCGCGTCACCGCGGAGGTGCTCGCCGCGCGCGGGGCGCGCGTGGTGCTCGCCGTCCGCGACGTCGACAGGGGCCGCGCCGCGGCCCGCGCGATGTCCGGCGACGTCGTCGTCCGGCCGCTCGACCTCGCCGACCTCGCCTCCGTCCGGGCGTTCGCCGCGGACCTCGCCGAGCCCGTCGACGTGCTCGTCAACAACGCCGGGGTGATGGTGCCGCCGCTCTCGCGCACCGCCGACGGGTTCGAGCTGCAGCTCGGCACCAACCACCTGGGGCACTTCGCGCTCACGAACCTGCTGCTGCCCCGGGTGCGCGGGCGCATCGTCACCGTCTCCTCGAACGCGCACCGGTTCGGCGCCATCGACTTCGACGACCTGAACTGGGATCGCCGCCGGTACCGCCCGATGGCGGCCTACGGGCAGTCGAAGCTCGCCAACCTGCTCTTCACGGCGGAGCTCCAACGACGCCTCACGGCGGCCGGGACCTCCGTGGTCGCCGTCGCCGCCCATCCCGGGATGGCCGCCACGCGGCTGCTGAGCGAGCGCCGCGGCGTCCGGCACCTGCTGCACCGCGTGTCGGTCCCCGTCGCGCAGAGCGCCGAGGACGGCGCCCTGCCCACCATCTACGCGGCGGTCGCCGACGTGCCGGGCGACAGCTACGCGGGGCCGAGCGGCTTCCTCGAGGGGCGCGGTGCCCCGGCGCTCGTCGGCCGGTCGGCGCGAGCCAGGGACACCGCCGTCGCACACCGGCTGTGGGAGGTCTCGGAAGAGCTCACCGGCACGACGTTCCCCGCCGAGGTCGCCGCCCGGTGAGCGGGACGGTCACCCGAAGCGGCCGGAGACGTAGTCCTCGGTGGCCTGCTCGGACGGGGTGGAGAAGATCGTCGACGTCTCGTTCATCTCGATGAGGCGGCCGGGCTTGCCCGTGCCGGCGATGTTGAAGAACGCCGTCCGGTCGCTGACCCGCGCCGCCTGCTGCATGTTGTGCGTCACGATGACGATCGTGTAGTCCTGCTTCAGCTCGCCGATGAGGTCCTCGATCGCGAGGGTCGAGATCGGGTCGAGCGCGGAGCACGGCTCGTCCATGAGCAGCACCTGCGGCTTCACCGCGATGGCGCGCGCGATGCACAGACGCTGCTGCTGCCCGCCGGACAGGCCGGAGCCCGGCCGGTCGAGGCGGTCCTTGACCTCGTTCCACAGGTTCGCGCCACGCAGCGAGCCCTCGACGAGCTCCTCCGCGGCCGCCTTGCCGATGCGGCGGTTGTTCAGCCGCACGCCCGCGAGCACGTTGTCGCGGATGGACATGGTCGGGAACGGGTTGGGGCGCTGGAAGACCATCCCCACGTTGCGACGCACGGCCACCGGGTCGATGTCGTCGCCGTACAGGTCGACGCCCTCCATCTCCACGGTGCCCTCCACGCGGGCGCCCGGGATCACCTCGTGCATCCGGTTGAGCGTGCGCAGGAACGTCGACTTGCCGCACCCGGAGGGGCCGATGAACGCCGTCACCGACTTCGGGTCGATCGTCATCGACACGTCCTGCACGGCGAGGAAGTCGCCGTAGTAGATGTTGAGGTCCTTCACGTCGATGCGCTGTGCCATCGTCTGTCTCTTTCTCTGGGCTGCGCGGTGGGCTGCGGCGGGCGGGGGCTGCGGGTCAGCGCAGCTTCGGGGAGAACCAGCGGTTCACCAGCCGGCCGATGAGGTTGAGGGCGAGCACCAGGACGATCAGCACGAGCGCCGCGCCCCACGCGTTCTGGATCGCGATGTCGGCCACGCAGGTCGCCGACTCCCCGCCCGGGCAGGTGGCCAGCCCCTGGCTGTACTGGCGGTAGGCGAACACCGGGAGCGTCATCATCCGGCCCTCGAAGGGGTCGAAGTTGATCGAGTCGGTGACGCCCACCGTGACGAGCAGCGGCGCCGTCTCGCCGATCACGCGGGCGACGGCGAGCAGGATGCCGGTGGTGAGGCCGGCCACCGAGGTGCGCAGCACGACCTTGACGATCGTCAGCCACTTGGGCACGCCCAGCGCGTACGACGCCTCGCGCAGCTCGTGCGGCACGAGCTTGAGCATCTCCTCGCAGGAGCGGACGACCACCGGGATCATCAGCACCGACAGCGCGACGGCGCCGATGATGCCCATCCGCACCCCCGGCCCGAGGATCAGGGTGAACAGCGAGACGGCGAAGAGGCCGGCCACGATCGACGGGATGCCCGTCATGACGTCGATGAAGAACGTCACCGCGCGGGCCAGCGCGCCCTTGCCGTACTCGACGAGGTAGATGGCGGTCAGCAGGCCGATCGGCACCGAGATCACCGTGGCGAGGGCCGTGATGATCAGCGTGCCGGCGATGGCGTGGTAGATGCCGCCGCTCGGGTCGCCGCCGAAGATGTTGCGCATCGACAGCGTCAGGAAGTCCATGCTGATGCGGCCGGCGCCGTTGCTCAGCACCGTCCAGATCAGCGACACGAGGGGTGCCATGGCCACGACGAACGCGCCCCAGATCAGCACCGTCATCGTGCGGTCCTTGCGGCGCCGGGCGCCGTCGGCGCCGGTCAGCGCGGCCCGCGTGCGCGCGGTGGCGTCGGCGGGGCCCGTGGGGCCGGCAGGGTCGATGGTGGCGGTGCTCATCCGTTGGCCCCCGAGAATTCCTTGCGGCGCGCCACGATCGCGCGCGCGGCCATGTTGACGGCCAGCGTGATGACGAACAGCACGAGGCCGGTGGCGATCAGCGTGTTCACGGCGAGCCCGCTCGCCTCCGGGAAGTCGAGCGCGATGTACGCGGCGATGGTCTGCTGCTGGGCGCTGTCGAGGATCTTGAACGAGTACAGGAACCCGGGCGACAGGATCATCAGGACCGCCATCGTCTCCCCGAGCGCGCGGCCCAGGCCGAGCATCGCGGCCGAGATCACGCCCGACCGGCCGAAGGGCAGCACCGCGGTGCGGACCATCTCCCAGCGGGTCGCGCCGAGCGCGAGCGCCGCCTCCTCGTGGAGCTTCGGCGTCTGCAGGAAGACCTCGCGGGCGACGGCGGTGATGATCGGCAGGATCATCACCGCGAGCACGACGGACACCGTCGCGAGCACCCGCGAGGTGGGCGAGACCGGGCCGGCGAAGAGCGGGAACCAGCCGAACCACGAGTTCAGCCACTCCCACACCGGCAGCGCGGCCGGGCCGAGCACGAAGATGCCCCAGAGGCCGTAGATCACCGAGGGGACGGCGGCCAGCAGGTCCACGAGGTAGCCGAGCAGCTGGGCCAGCCGCCGCGGCGCGTAGTGCGAGATGAACAGCGCGATCCCCATCGCGACCGGCGTCGCGATCGCGAGGGCGAGCGCCGCCGCGAGCAGCGTGCCGAACACGAGCGGTCCGACGTACTCGAGCAGCGACGTGTCCTCGGGGTAGCGCGGCACCGAGGCCGCCAGCTCGTCCGACCCGGCGGTCAGGGCCGGCCAGGCCTGCTGCAGCAGGAACACCGCGACGGCGGCCAGCACGGCCAGGATCAGGACGCCGGCGCCGACGGCGATCCAGCGGAAGACCCGGTTGAAGCCGCGGTCGGTGGTCCGCCCGCGTCGGCGCGGTCTGCCCGGCACCCGCTGCGGGGGCGGGCTGACGGTGGTGGTCACTCGTTCTCCTCGTTGCCTGTGCGGTGGTGACGGCCGCCGGCCGGGCTCGTCGAGGGACTGCTCGACGACCCGACCGGCGGCCTGCGGGCGGGGTCAGCCGGCCGTGATCGCCTCGATCGACGGCTGCACCGCGTCGCGGATGTCGGCCGACAGCGGCGCGGAGCCCGCGGCGTCGGCGGCCACCTGCTGGCCGTCCTCGCTCACGAGGTAGGACATGTAGCCCTTGACCAGGTCCGCCTGCGCCTGGTCGGCGTAGGTGCCGCAGGCCAGGAGGTAGGAGACCAGGACGACCGGGTAGGTGCCCGCGACGTCGCGCTTCAGCTCGATCGAGTACACGCCGTCCGCGGTGCCCTCGGCCCGCGGCGACTGCGCGACGACCTCGGCGGCCGCCTCGGCGCTGTACGGCACGAACTCGTCGCCCACGCCGACCGCCACGGTGCCCAGGTCGGAGATCTGGGAGGCGTCGGCGTAGGTGATGGTGCCCTCGCCGGACTGCGCGGCCGAGACCACGCCGGAGGTGCCCTGGGCCGACTCCTGGCCCTCGATCGGCCAGACGCCCTCGGGCTCGTGGTCCCAGGCGTCGGGGGCGGCCTCGTGCAGGTAGGCCTGGAAGTTCTCGGTGGTGCCCGAGTCGTCCGAGCGGTGCACCACGGTGATCGCGGTGTCCGGCAGCTCGGCGTCCGGGTTGTCGGCGGCGATCGCGTCGTCGTTCCAGGTCGCGATCTCACCCGAGAAGATCCCCGCGATGACCTCGGGCTCGAGGTTCAGCGAGTCGACGCCGTCGAGGTTGAACGCGATGGCGATCGGGCTGACGTAGCCGGGGAACTCGATGACGCCGCCCTCGCCGCACTGGGCCTCGGCCGCCTTCATCTCGTCCTCGTCCAGGGCGGCGTCGGAGCCCGCGAAGGCGTACGAGCCGTCGGTGAAGCCGGTGCGGCCGCCGCCGGAGCCGACGGGGTCGTAGTTGACGGTGACGTCAGGGTTGGCCGTCTGGAAGCCGGCGCGCCACGCCTCCTGGGCGGACTCCTGCGAGGAGGCACCGCCGCCGCTGAGCTCGCCCGAGAGGGACGAGCCGCCGTCCTGCGAACCACCGGTGGACTCCGCGCCGGGGGCGGCCGGGTCCGAGCCGCACGCGGCGAGGGTCAGGGCCAGCGTGCCGACCGCCACGGCGGATCCAGCACGGGAGAATCGGCTGAGCTTCACGTCTCGTTCCATCCTGTTCACACGGAGGGACACCGGCGAAGTACCGGCGTTCGTCGGGAACGCTAGGCACGCAAGGTGGCTCGGGACCCAGGAGCAGGTGAACGAGGGGTGAACAGTGCAGGGCGGCTGGTCACCGGCCGCCGAGGTAGCACGAGTTCCGCCGAGGTAGCACGAAGATCGCCGAGGTAGTTCGGGGCGGCCCGCAGAAGCGTG
>NZ_JBHTVC010000044.1:0-37350 GCF_042793275.1 Isoptericola sp. NPDC056578 | reverse complement strand
CCTCCACGGAGGTGCCGGGCCCGTTCGGTGTCCGGGGTCGGGGTCAGCGGCCCTGCAGCCGCCGGCGGATGCTGCGCAGCACGAGCCCGGCGACCCAGGCGGCGCCGGCCCACGACGCCGTCTTCATGCCCCGGCCGGCCACGCGCCGTCCGCGGCCGCGGAACTCGCGGATGGGCCAGCCGACCTCCTTGGCGTGCCGGCGCAGGCGCGCGTCGGGGTTGATGGGGCACGGGTGCCCGACGGTGCGCATCATCGGCAGGTCGTTGAGCGAGTCGCCGTACGCGTACGAGGCGGAGAGGTCGATGCCCTCGCGGTCGGCGAGCTCGCGGACGGCGGCGGCCTTCGCCTCGCCGTGCATGAGGTCGCCCACGAGGCGGCCGGTGTAGAAACCGCCGGAGTGCTCCCCGATGGTGCCGAGGCACCCCGTGGCGCCGAGGCGGCGGGCGATGAGGCCGCCGATCTCGACCGGCGTCGCGGTCACGAGCCACACCTGGTCGCCGGCGGCCAGGTGCTCGTCGAGCAGCCGCTTGGTGCCCGGGAAGATGCGCAGCTCGAGCACGGTGTCGTACACGTCCTCGCCCACCGCGGTGATCTCCGCCACCGAACGGCCGGCGATGAGCGACAGCGCTCGGCTGCGCACCGTCTCGATCTGGGAGCGGGACTCGCCGAACACGAGGTACTTCGCCTGGATCAGCGCGAACCGCAGCAGGTCGCGGGTGCCGAAGAACCGGCGCTGGTACAGGGCGCGCGCGAGGTGGAAGGCGCTGGCGCCCCGGATGATGGTGTTGTCGACGTCGAAGAAGGCTGCGGCGCGCGCCGGCGGGGACGACTCGGCGGGCGACGGCATGCGGTCCACTGTATCGGCGCGGATACGCTGTGCAGGTGAGCAGGCCGCAGGGATCCGCAGGTGAACCCCGGGTGCTGCTGTACACGCGTGTCGGTTGCCACCTGTGCGAGGAGGCTCGGGCGGTGGTCGCGGACGTGTGCGGCGCGGCGGGGGAGACGTGGCGGGAGGTCGACATCGACGTCGACGGTCCCGGTGGTGACCTGGTGGGCAAGTACGGGGACTACGTGCCCGTCGTCGAGGTGGACGGCGTGCAGCAGGGCTTCTGGCGGGTGGACGGCGCGCGGCTGGCGCGGCGGCTGGCTCGCTGAGCCCCGGGAGAGGACGACAGGGTGATCCAGCAGTGATCGAGCTCGGTGAGGCGACGGTGCCGGCCGCGACGGTGGCGAGGCTGCCGTACTACCTGCGCGCCCTGCGCGACCTGGCGGAGGGCGGCGTGACGACGACGTCGTCGTCGGAGCTGGCGGAGCGGTCCGGGGTGGGGTCGGCGCAGCTGCGCAAGGACCTGTCCTACCTCGGGTCGTTCGGCACGCGCGGCGTGGGCTACGACGTGCAGTCGTTGGCGCAGTACATCGCGACGGCGCTCGGGCTCGAGTCCGAGCACCGACTGGCGATCGTCGGCATCGGCAACCTGGGGCACGCCCTGGCGAACTACTCGGGGTACGCGGCCCGAGGGTTCCAGGTGGTGGCGCTGCTGGACGCCGACCCGCAGGTGGTGGGGAACTCCGCGGCGGGGCTGACGATCGAGCACGTCGACGCGCTGGAGGACGTCCTCGCGCGCACCGGCGTGTCGATGGTGGTGCTGGCGACCCCCGGGCCGGTGGCGCAGACCATCGCCGAACGGATCGTGGCGTGCGGCGTGCGGGAGATCCTGTCCTTCGCACCGGTGGCGCTGCAGCTGCCCGACGACGTCGTCGTGCGCTCGGTGGACGTGGCCGGCGAGCTGCAGATCCTCGCGTTCCACGCCGCGGCCCGTGCGGCGACCAACGGCGCCCCCGCGAGGTAGTCCCGGAGTCGCCGAGGTAGTTCAGACATGGTCCAGGTCGTCCGAAGGGGCGGCCCGCATATCCGCGGGCCGCCCCTTCGAACTATCTGGGCAGATCTCGAACCACCTCGGCGAGAGGGTCAGCTCTGCTTGATGGCCGAGACGTCGAGGGCGATCTTGACCTTGTCGCCCACGAGGACGCCGCCGGTCTCGAGCGCGGCGTTCCAGGTCAGGCCGTAGTCCTTGCGCGAGATCTCGATCTGGGACTCGAAGCCGGCGCGCGGGTTGCCGAACGGGTCGGTGGCGGTGCCGGTGAACTCGGTGGGCAGCTCGACCGTGTTGGTGACGCCGTTGATGGTGAGGTCGCCGGTGATCGTGTAGTCGTCACCGTCGGTGGAGATGCCCTTGGAGGCGAAGGACCAGACCGGCTTCTCCTCGGCGTGCCAGAAGTCGGCGCTCTTCAGGTGGCCGTCGCGGTTCTCGTCGCCGGTGTTGACCGACGCGGCGTCGAGCTCGGCGGAGACGGCCGTCGACTCGAGGTCGTCGCCCACGGTGATGGCGCCGGACGAGATGGCGATCGTGCCGCGCACCTTGGCGATCCCGGCGTGGCGCACGGCGAACGAGGCGGTCGAGTGGGCGGTGTCGATGGCGTAGGTACCGGCGGTCAGGCCTGCGGGCAGCGCGGTCATGGTGTCTCCCTCGGGTTGGGTCGTGCTGACTGTCACCAAGATAGTTGATGAATCAACTATCGTCACGGGGGGTGGAACGCGCCGCTCTCGTAACCTATTCCCGTGGGTGCGACGAGAGCGCAGGAGCGCGACGACGAGGGCCGCGCGGACGTGCGCTGGCTCGACGAGCAGCAGCAGTGGGCGTGGCGACGGTTCCTCGAGGGGACGTCACGCTTCTTCGAGGCGCTGGGGGACGCGCACGACGAGGGGCTGCCGGTCACGCTCGGCGAGTACCACCTGCTGGTGCAGCTCTCCGAGGCGTCGGGCAGGACGCTGCGGATGTCGGCGCTCGCGGACTTCCTCGCGCTGTCGCGCAGCCGCCTGACGCACACGGTCGACCGGATGGAGCGGCGCGGGCTCGTGGTCCGCACGCCCGTGCCCGGGGACCGGCGCGGGGTGAACTGCGTCATGACCGACGCCGGGTACGCGGCGCTCGTCGACGCCGCGCCGGGCCATGTGACCGCGGTCCGGCGCCTGCTGGTCGACGCCCTCACCGACGAGGAGTTCGCGACCCTGGGCCGCGCCATGGCGAAGGTGGCGGACGTGGCCAGGGGGCCCGCGGCGCCCTAGTCGCTCTGCGGCAGGGCGGCACGGCGATGGAGGCGGCCAACTGGTCCACCGCCGACGGTGAGGCCCAGCAATGTCGGCGACGGCCCGTCGGCCCGTGCCGGTCGCGTGAGGGTCGTCACGTCATGCTGGACGGGACCTGGGTACGCCGCCGGTCTGGGACACTGGGACCCATGGCCACCACCACCGTCCATCTCGTACGGCACGGCGAGGTCCACAACCCGGACGGCGTCCTCTACGGGCGCATCCCCGGCTACCGCCTGTCCGACCGCGGCCAGGCGATGGCGCGCCGTGTGGCGCAGCACCTGTCCGGCGCGGGCCGCGACGTCGTCGCCGTCGTCGCCTCCCCGCTGCAGCGTGCGCAGGAGACCGCGACGCCGACGGCCGAGGCCTTCGGCCTGACCCTCGCCACCGACCACCGGCTCGTCGAGGCGGGGAACCACTTCGAGGGCACGACGATCGGGAAGAACCCGGGGCAGCTCGCCCACCCGAAGTACTGGCGCTACCTGTGGAACCCGCTCCGCCCGTCGTGGGGCGAGCCGTACGCGGACCAGGTGACCCGGATGCGTGCCGCCGTGGACGACGCGCGTCGTGCCTACGAGGGCCACGAGGTCGTGCTGGTCAGCCACCAGCTCCCGGTCTGGGTCACCCGGCGGTCGTACGAGGGCGGCTCCCTGGCGCACGACCCCCGCCACCGTCAGTGCGCCCTGGCGTCGATGACCTCGCTGCGGTTCGACGGCGAGACGTTCGTGGGCCTGCACTACACCGAGCCCGCCGCCGACCTGCTCGCCGGCGCCGACCCCGTGCCGGGGGCGTGATGCGCACCGCTCGCCCGCGCGCGCTCCGCCGCGCCTCGGCGGCCGTCGGCGCCGTCCTCGCCCTCGGGCTCCTCGCCGCGTGCGGCGCCCAGGACTCGGGCGCCGGCGACGTCGTCGGACAGGGCTTCGTCTCCGGCGACGGCTCCGTGAAGCAGTGGGACGCGGGGGACCGCGAGGACGCCGTGACCGTCGAGGGCACGTCGTTCGAGGGCGACGAGGTCAGCACGGCCGACTGGCTCGGCGACGTCGTCGTGGTCAACACCTGGTACGCCGGGTGCGCGCCGTGCCGCGCCGAGGCCCCCGACCTCGTGGCGCTCGCGAACGAGCGCGAGGCCGACGGCGTACGCGTGCTGGGCATCAACACCGAGGACGAGGCCGGCGCCGCCACCTCGTTCCAGCGCACGTTCGACGTGCCCTACCCGTCCATCGAGGACCGCAGCGGCCAGGTCGTGGCCAGGCTCTCCGGCGTCGTGCCGCTGCAGGCCGTGCCGTCCACCGTCGTGCTCGACGCCGAGGGCCGGGTCGCGGCGCGCGTCATCGGGCAGGCGGAGGCGTCCACGCTCGACGCGATCGTCGACGAGGTGCTCGCCGAGTCGGGCGACGGCGCGAAGGGCGCCTGATGGGCGAGACCTTCGCGACCACGGTGTTCAGCGGCTCGATGCTGCTGGCGCTGCCCGTGGCGCTGATCGCCGGCCTCGTGTCGTTCGCCTCGCCGTGCGTGCTGCCCCTGGTGCCCGGCTACGTCGGGTACGTGAGCGGCATGGCCGCCGCGTCGGCCGGGACGGGCGCGAAGGGCCGGCCCGGGGTGCCTCAGGACCCGGCCCGGCGCCGCGTCGTCGCCGGTGTGGCCCTCTTCGTCCTCGGCTTCACCGCGGTGTTCGTGGCGTTCATGGCAGCCGCGGGGGCGATCGGCTCCTACCTGGTGCAGTGGGAGGGCACGATCATGCGTGTCCTCGGGGTCGTCGTGATCCTCATGGGTCTCGCCTTCCTCGGCGCCGTGCCGTTCCTGCAGCGGGAGCGGCGCATGCACCTGAGCCCCCGGGCGGGCCTGTGGGGCGCGCCGCTGCTGGGCGTGGTGTTCGGCCTCGGCTGGACCCCCTGCATCGGCCCGACGCTCGCGGCCGTGCAGACGCTGGCGCTCGACCAGGCGTCGGCCGGCCGCGGTCTGGTGCTCGGCGTCGCGTACTGCGTCGGGCTGGGCGTGCCCTTCCTCCTGGTCGCGCTCGGGCTGCAGTCCTCGCAGCGCATGCTCGGCTTCCTGCGCCGGCACCGCCTGGGCATCCAGCGCGCGGGCGGCGCCCTGCTGGTGCTGGTCGGCCTGGCGCTGGTCACGGGGCTGTGGTCCTCGTGGACCAGCCAGCTCCAGGGCTGGATCGGCGGATTCGTGACGGTGGTGTGATGAGCGAGAAGGCGACGTACCGACCAGAGGGCATCAACGACGCGTTCGTCGAGGGCCGCGCCGACGCCGGGCCCTCGTCCCCCGCCGAGGGGCCGGCCAAGCCCGCCGGCCCGAACCTGCCGACGCTGGGCTGGCGCGGCATGCTGCGCTGGACGTGGCGCCAGCTCACGAGCATGCGCGTGGCGCTCATGCTGCTCATGCTGCTCGCCGTCGCGGCGGTGCCCGGCTCGGTGCTGCCGCAGCGCGGCCAGGACGCCGCCGCGGTGCTCGAGTACCTCGGCGACCACCCCACGCTGGGGGAGTGGCTGGACCGGTTCGGCTTCTTCGAGGTCTACAGCTCGGTCTGGTTCTCGGCGATCTACATCCTGCTGTTCGTGTCGCTCGTGGGCTGCATCGTGCCGCGCACGCTCGCGCACGCCCGCAACCTGCGGAACCGGCCGCCGAAGACGCCGGTCAGGTTCGGCCGGTTCCCCGCCACGGCCGAGGCCAGCACGACGGCCTCGCCCGACGAGGTCGTCGAGGCCGTGGCCGGCCACCTGCGCGGCCCGTTGCGCCGCCTGCCCACGTTCCGCGTCGACGTCGGGTCGGAGGAGCCGCGCCTCGGCCGGCCCGCCACCCGCACGGTGGCCGCGGAGCGCGGCTACCTGCGCGAGACCGGCAACCTCGTGTTCCACCTCGCGCTGCTCGGCCTGCTCGTCTCCGTCGCCCTCGGCCAGCTGCTCCACTACCGCGGCCAGGCGATCGTCACGGAGGGCCGCGGCTTCGCCAACGCGGTCGTCGACTACGACACCTTCGACAAGGGCGCGTGGTTCCAGCCGTCGTCGCTGTCGCCGTTCTCGATGACGCTCGACTCGTTCGACTCCGAGTTCGCCTCCGACACCGTGGCCTTCGCGCAGGCGCGCGACTTCACCGCCCACGTGACGGTCACCGAGCCGGACGGCGGGCAGCACTCCGACCAGATCAAGGTGAACTCCCCGCTGACGGTCGACGGCGCCAAGATCTACCTGCAGGGCAACGGTTTCGCCCCGGAGATCACCGTCAAGGACGGCGCCGGCGAGATGGCGTTCTCCGGCCGCGTCCCGTTCCTGCCCGAGGACACCATGTACACGTCGCGCGGCGTCGTGAAGGTCCCGGACGTCTCCGACGGGCAGGAGCAGATCGGCCTGGTCGGGTACTTCCTGCCCACCGCCGTCGTCGAGGCGGACGGCTCGGCCCGCTCCGTCTTCCCGCAGCCGCAGAACCCGCTCATGGTGCTCGAGGTGTTCCGCGGCGACCTGGGCCTGGACGACGGCGTGCCGCAGAACGTGTACCGACTCGACACCGCATCCCTCACGCCGTCGACGGACGAGGACGGCGAGACGATCAAGCTGCTCGTGAAGCCCGGGGAGACGGTCGAGCTGCCCGACGGCCTCGGCACCGTCACCCTCGGCGAGGCGGTGCCGCGCTATGTCGCGCTCGACCTGCGCTACGACCCCTCGCTCGCCTGGGTGCTGACGTTCTCCCTGCTGGCCCTCGCCGGCCTCGCGGTCTCGCTGTTCACGCCGCGCCGCCGCGTGTGGGTGCGATCATGGGAGACCACGGACGACGACGGCCGGGCCGTCACGCACGTCGAGCTCGCCGGGCTCGCGCGCGGGGACGACGCCGGCCTGCAGCGCGAGGTCGACAAGGCCCTGGCAGCGGTGCCGGGGCTCGCCGACGGCACGAGTGACGACGACAAGCCCGACGACAAGCCCGACGACGACCAGCTCGCCGCCGACCACCCGAGAACCGCCACGGAGGACTGACCATGCAGATCGCCGAGCTGAGCGTGCTGCTCGTGTGGGGCGCCGCCACGGCGCTCACGATCGCGCTCGTCGCGTTCGCGATCGACCTGGGCCGCCGCACGGAGGCGCGGGCCGAGGCCCACGCCGAGGCGCGTACGCCCGCGGCGGTGGGGGCCGGGTCCCGGCCTGGACCCGCGCCTGCCGCGAGCACCCCGGGGACGGCGGGGGACGCCGCCCCCGCGCGCCGTCGTGCGGCCGGCATCGCGATGTCGACCACGTGGCTGGGCACGGCGATGCTCCTCGTGGCGATCGTGCTGCGCGGGTTCGCCGCGGGCCGCACGCCGTGGGCCAACATGTACGAGTTCACCCTGGTGGGGTCGTTCATGGCCCTCGCCGTGTTCCTCGGCATGAACGTGCGCAAGGACTTCAAGTTCCTCGGCGCGTTCGTCACCGGCCTGACGGTGCTCTTCCTCGTGCTCGGCCTCAACGTCTTCTACGTCGCCGCCATGGGCGTGCAGCCGGCGCTGCAGAACTACTGGCTCGTCATCCACGTGGGCGTGGCGATCAGCGCCACCGGCATCTTCACCGTCGCGTTCGTCGCGTCGGTGCTGCAGCTCCTGCGCGACAGCCGCGACACCGGCTCCCCGTACCTGCAGCGGCCCGGCTTCCGCTGGCTCGACCGCGTGCCGACCCCCACCTCGCTCGAGGCGCTGTCGTTCCGGCTCAACGCCGTCGGCTTCGTGCTGTGGACCTTCACCATCATCGGCGGCGCGATCTGGGCCGAGCATGCCTGGGGCCGCTACTGGGGCTGGGACCCCAAGGAGGTCTGGAGCTTCGTCATCTGGGTCGTGTACGCGGCGTACCTGCACGCCCGCACCACCCGCGGCTGGGACGGCCGCCGCGCCGCGTGGTTCGTGATCGTCGGCTACCTGTGCGTGCTGTTCAACTTCACCGGCGTGAACCTGATCTTCAACGGCAAGCACTCGTACTCGGGGCTCAACACCGACAGCACCGGCGGCGCCTGACGCCACCCGGCCGCTGCGAGCGCGAAAGAGGGGACTGTCCGCCACCGGACAGTCCCCTCTTTCGCGCTCACGGCGTCTAGGGAGCGTCGCCGTTGCCGCCGCCCTCGCGCTCACGGCGGCGCTTCTCCTGCTCGAGGCGCCAGAGGAACTCCGGGTCGTCGTCGGGCGCCACGGGACCGGACGGACGGCGCGGGCCGGACGGTCCGGGTCGCCGGCGGCGGGACGTCGGGCCGCGGCCGCCGGAGGCGCGGCGGGCGGACTGCTTGACGACGATCCACGCGACGGCGCCGAAGATCGGCAGCAGCACGATGATCACCGCCCAGAGCCAGCGGGGGAGTCCGCCGCGCTCGTCCTCCTCGGAGCCGAACAGGTCGAGCAGGGCGTACAGGGCGAGCCCCACCACGAGGAGGGGCAGGATCACACGCGCGAACATGCCTCCAGCCTAGTTCGGCGTCGGGATGCTCAGGAATCGCGCCTACCCTGGAAGCGTGCCCCTCGTCATGTACACCGTCTGGCGGATCCTTCTGTTCGTCGCCGCCCTCGGCGCCGGCTACCTGCTCGGCCTGCGCAGCTGGCTCCTCGTCCTGGTCGCCGCCGTCGTGGCGTTCGCCGTCTCGTACCTCGCGCTGAGCAAGCCACGGGACGCCGCTGCGCGCTGGCTCGCGGAGAAGGAGCAGCGGCGCAAGGACGGCGCCGACAAGCACGACGTCGACACCGACTACGAGGACTCCGTCGTGGACCGGGAGCACCCCACGGCCGGTTGAGCGGGCGGGTGTGCCGGCGTCAGAGCGCCAGGCCGACGGCCAGCAGCACGCCGTAGGCGAGCTCGAACATCCCGGTGCCGGCGAGCACCTTCACGAGCAGCGGCCCGCGCGCCCCGGCGATCACCGGGGCCACGAGCAGCGCGGCGGGCAGCAGCAGCACCGTGACGAGCAGCGCCCACGGCGACCACGCCGCGCACACCATGCCCAGCACCACGGGCAGCAGGATGCAGCCGGCGTACCAGCGCCGGGCGCGGTGGTCGCCCAGGCGCACGGCGAGGGTCCGCTTGCCCGCGACGACGTCGGTCGGGATGTCGCGCACGTTGTTCACCATGAGCAGCCCGCAGGCGATCAGACCGACGCCGACCGCTCCCAGCACGGACGGCCACGTGAGGGTGTCCGCCTGGGTGTACGTGGTGCCGAGCGTCGCGACGAGCCCGAAGAACACGAAGACGCCGACCTCGCCGAGCCCCGCGTAGCCGTACGGGTGCTTGCCGCCCGTGTAGTACCAGGCGGCCAGCACGCAGAGCACGCCCACCGCGAGCAGCCACCAGTGCCCGCTGACGGCGCACAGCGCGAGGCCGAGCACCCCGGCGACCCCGAACGACGCGAACGCGGCCCCCTTGACGCGGCGGGGCGGCGCGATGCCGGACGCCGTGAGGCGCAACGGACCCACCCGGTCGACGTCCGTACCGCGCACGCCGTCCGAGTAGTCGTTGGCGTAGTTGACCCCCACCTGCAGGGCGAGCGCGACGCCGAGCGCGAGCACGGCGGGCAGCCAGGCGAAGGCTCCCACGTCCGCCGCGGCGCCCGACCCGATCAGCACCGGCGCGGCCGCGGCCGGCAGGGTGCGGGGGCGTGCTCCGGCGATCCACTCGCTCGTCGTGGCCATGCTTCTCCGTCCGTCGGTGCGGCGCCGGGGCGTCGCGTGCGCGAGCAGGTCAGGCGTGCGCCTCGTGCTCGCGGACGAGGGCGACGACGCCGCTGCGGTCCACCTTGCCGGGGCCGCGCAGCGGGAGCGCGGCCGTGCGGTACACGCGGCGGGGCGCGGACGGCCCACCCAGCCTAGTCGTCGCGGCGGACCGGACCCGCGCCAGCGTGTCGTCGTCGACGGGCGCGATCCGCGGCCCGCTCGGCCCGGTCGACGCGGCCGGGGACGCGACCACGGCCACGAGCGCCTGCCCCCACTCGGCGTCGGGCACGCCGACGACGCACGCCTCGCCGTCGAGCAGCTCGCCGACGAGCGCCTCGACGGGCGCCGGCGCCACGTTCACGCCGCCGGTGACGACGACGTCGTCCGCCCGGCCGAGCACCTGCAGCGTGCCGTCCGGGCGCAGCCGGCCGAGGTCGGACGTGCGGAACCAGCGGGCGCCGTCCGGGTCGGTGCGGAACGCCGCGGCCGTGGCGGCGTCGTCGCCCAGGTACCCGGCCGCGAGCGTGGGCCCGCCCAGCTCGACGACCCCCACCTCTCCTGACGGCTCGGGGGGGACGAGGCGGACCCGGACGCCGCGCAGGGGCGCGCCGTCGTACACGCAGCCGCCGGCGGTCTCCGACATGCCGTAGGTCGTCACGACGCGCACGCCCGCCTCCGCGGCGCGGGCGAGCAGCGGGGGCGGGGTCGCCGCGCCGCCGAGCAGCACCGCCGCGCAGCGGGCCAGCGCCGCCAGCCCGCGGGGCGCGCCGTCCTGGGCGGCGGCGAGCAGGCGGTGCACCTGGGTGGGCACCAGCGACACGTACACCGGGTCGTCGCCGGCGGCGTCGAGGGTGGGTTCGAGCAGGTCGGCCAGGCCGTCGGGCGTGAACCGCGCGTCCGGGTCGGCCGCCGCCAGGGGGGTGCCGGCGAGCGCCGACCGCACCAGCACCTGCAGGCCGGCCACGTGCGTCGGCGGCAGCGTCAGCACCCACCGTCCGGGGCCGCCCAGTCGCTCGTGGGTGGCCGACGCGGAGGCGCGCAGGGCGGCCGCGGGCAGCGCGACCTCGCGGGGCGTCCCCGTCGACCCGGACGTGCGCACCAGCAGCGCCGTGCCCGACGGCACGGGGGCCGCCGTCGTGCGAGGGAGCGGCACGACGGCTGGGCCGCCGTCGAGCGCGGCGCGCACGGCGTCGCGGAGCACGCCGACGGACGGGGGGAGCGAGGGGCGGGGCACCGCACCAGCGTAGGTCCGGGTCGGTCCGGGTCGGTCCGGGTCGGTCCGGGTCCCGTCCGGGTCGCGGCAGGCCTGCCGTAGGGTGGCACGGTCCTGGCCCGGGAGCCCCTGGGCCGCACGCACGTCGAGGAGGACGCCGAGGATGCCCACGAAGCCCGCAGGCGCACCCCGTGGCGCCCGGACCGGGGCCGTCGGCGCGATCGTCGCGCTCGCCCTACTGGCCACGGCCGCCTGCGGCGCCGGCGAGCCCGCCGCGCCGCCCACCGTCACCGCCGCACCGGACGTCTCCCAGCCGAAGGCCGCGCCGCCCGACCCCGTGAAGCCGAAGCCGGCACCGAAGCCGAAGCCCGCGGTGTGGCCGCTCAACGGCAGGCAGACCGGGACGAAGAAGGTCCCTTCCAGGCCGGCCGTCGCGGTGAAGATCGAGAACTCGTCGCAGGCACGACCGCAGTCCGGGCTGCAGCAGGCGGACATCGTGTGGGAGCAGGTGGTCGAGGGCGGCATCAGCCGGTACGTCGCCGTGTACCACTCGAAGCTGCCCGGCACCGTCGGTCCCGTCCGGTCCGTGCGCCCCATGGACCCGGGCATCGTCGCGCCGATGCACGGCATCCTGGCCTACTCCGGCGGGCAGCCGCCGTTCGTCCGCGCCGTGGGGAAGGCGAAGGTCCAGTCCGTGACCATGGACGGCGGCGACCCTGGCTTCCGGCGCAGCGGCGACCGGGCCGCGCCGCACAACGTGTACGGGTCCGTGAAGGCGTTCGCGATGCAGGCGACCAAGAGCCGGGCGACCCCGCCGCCCGCGCAGTTCTCGTACGCCGCCAAGGTCGGCCAGGGGTCCGCCGCGAAGAACGACCGGAAGGGTCGCGTGGCCGACGTCCGGCTCTCCCCGGCGCAGCGCACCGTGTGGCGGTGGAAGGCGAAGACGAAGACGTACGCCCGCTACGACGGCTCGGCCCCCTCGATCTCCTCCGGGAGCCAGCTGCGGGCCCGCAACGTGCTGCTCCTGTCCGTGAAGCTGAAGAACACGAGGTACCGCGACCCGAGCGGCGCCCCCGTGCCCGAGACGCAGATGGTGGGCCGCGGCAAGGGCGTGCTCCTCACCCGCGGCAAGGCGCTCAGCGTGATCTGGTCGAAGAAGTCGACGAGCAAGAAGCTGGTGCTGAAGACCCGCGGGGGCGACCCCGTCCGCCTCGACCCGGGCAACCTGTGGGTCGAGCTCGTCCCACGCGGCACCGGGTCGTGGCGGGTGCGTTGACGCCGGATCGGGGCGTTCCCGGCCTACGGTGAGGGCGTGTGACCGCGCGCACAGCTCGCGACCCCGGGAGAACCGTATGACCGCCACGCCCCGCCCGTCCCGCACCCGGCGCGCCGCAGCGCTGACGGTCGCCGCCGTCCTGGCTCTGGCGGCGTGCTCGTCCGGCGGGTCGCCGTCGCCGGTCGTCACGCCGGGCAGCACCGCCGACAAGGGCGCCCCGCCGTCGCCCACGATGCCGTCGGCCTGGCCGCTCACCGGGGTGCGCTCGGACGAGGTGGCGGCCCGGCCGGCGCTCGCGGTGAAGATCGAGAACGCGCCCGAGGCACGTCCGCAGACCGGCCTCGAGGACGCCGACCTGGTGTGGGAGGAGGTCGTCGAGGGCGGTATCACACGGTTCGTCGCCGTCTACCACTCGCGGATCCCGAAGGCGGTGGAACCCGTGCGCTCGGTGCGGCCCATGGACCCCGACGTCGTCGCCCCGCTCGGCGGCATCCTCGCCTACTCGGGCGGTCAGGCGCCGTTCATCGCGGCGGTGGAGAAGTCCGGCACCCAGTCGGTGATCATGGACCGCGGCGACGCGGGCTTCTCCCGCGACCCGGGCCGCGCCGCGCCGCACAACGTCGTCGGGGACCCGAAGGCCTTCCTCGACCAGGCCGACGGCGACCGCACCGTGCCGCCGCCCGCCCAGTTCCGGTACGCGGGCGAGGCGGGCGAGGGCACCGCGGCGGCCGACGGCACGAAGGCGGCCACCCTCGACGTGACCCTCAGCCCGGCGCAGCGCAGCGTCTGGGACTGGTCCGGCGAGGAGAAGCGGTGGCTGCGCAGCGAGGGCTCGCGCGAGTCGGTGTCGTCGTCGGGGAAGCGGCACGCGGCCGTCAACGTGCTCGCGCTGTCGGTGGACGTGGTGGACACGCAGTACAAGGACCCGGCCGGCGCGCCCGTCCCGAAGACCGAGCTGGTGGGCAAGGGCAAGGGGGTGCTGGCGTCCGCCGGCCGGACGGTGTCCGTGCAGTGGTCGAAGAAGGACCAGAGGTCGCCGGTCGAGCTGACCCGCGACGGCGAGCCGGTCGAGCTCGACCCCGGCAGCACGTGGATCGAGCTCGTCCCGAAGGACGGCGGGAGCTGGACGGCGTCCTGACGGCGACGACCGCCGACCGACCGCGCCGCGGCTAGGCCCCGCCGAGCCCCGAGAGGCTGTTCCCGAGGGTCACGGGAGTGCCGCCGGCGGAGAACAGCCCCCACAGCACACCCGTGCCGGTCCGTTCCCACGCCGTGCTGCCGTCCCGCAGGTCGAGCGCGACCAGGCGGTGGGGCGCGTCCGCGCCGTCGTCGGACCACGAGGCCGGGGAGATCGCGAGCAGCAGGCGGGTGCCGTCGGTGACGGCGCCCGCGACCGTCTCGCCGTCCTCGGGGTCGCCGTCGAGCAGGTCCGGCACCCGCCACCGCTGTGCGCCGGTGCGGGCGTCGACGACCGTGAGCGACGTCTCGTCGGCGAGGACGATCGCGTCCCCGACCCGGGCGAGCGGCGTCGTGAGGGGGGCGACGGAGACCGACCAGGTGGGCGCCCCGTCGGCGCCGAGGGCCGCCAGCGACGAGGCGCTGCCGCCGGCGCCGACGAGGACCAGCCGCGCGCCGTCGGGCGTCGTGTCGACGAGCGGGGCGACCGCCGAGCCGTGGATCGTCTCCAGCCGCTCGCCGTGGGCGTCGCGGACCTCGCTGGTCTCGCCCTGCACCAGGAACCGGCCGCCGGGCAGCGGCACCAGCGTGTGCGCGTCGCCGCCCACGTCGAACGACCCGCCGGTCGGCGTGACCGCCCGCGTGAGGCCGCACACGCCGAGCGTCGTCGCCGACGGCGTCGCGTCGATCCAGGGCTGCGGCGTGACGCTCACCGTCTGCTCGCCGGGGCCCTCCGTCACCCCGCACGACTCGAGGGCGTCCTCGGTGAGGGGGACCGTCACCTCGGCGCGCTCCTCCCCGGTGACGGCGTCCACGACCCGCAGGGTCGGGTCGTGCCAGCCCGTGTCGCGCAGGGCGCGCAGGAGGCTCGCGGCGTCCTCGCCCTCCGGCCACGGGACCTCGGTCACCGAGGCGGTCTCGTCGAGCACCGCGACCGTCCCGTCGGCGGCGGGGACCACCTGGGACCAGGAGTAGACGCCGGGGTCGCCCTCCCCGGGCGCGTCGACCGGCTCGAGGAGGTCGAGCTCCCGTTCGCTCACCACCGTGCCGTCGGCGTCGAGCACCGTGACGCGGGAGGCGTCCTCGACGCAGACCACGGTGTCCACCGGGGCGCTCCAGTCGACCGGGGTCCAGGGCGCGGGCCCGCACATCGCGCCGTCGTCGAGCGGGTGCTCCCACACGACGTCGCCGGTCGCCGCGTCCATCGCCCGGACGCCGGCGCCGTCGGTGACGGCCAGCACGCCGCCCGGCAGGACCGCGGCGACCGACGACTCCTCGGGGAGGGACCAGACGACGTCGACGGGCTCGGACAGGTCGCCCACGACGCCGGGCATGCCGCGGATCGCCTCGGCGCGCTGGCGCTCGGCGCGGGCATCCAGCAGGCCCGGGGCGACGGCAGCGGTGGCGGCGGCGACCACGACGACGGCGGTGCCGCCCGCGACGGCGACGCGGCCCCGGCGGGAGAGCGTGCGCCACCGGGCGCGGGCCCGCACGATCAGGTCCGCCGGGCGCCGGCGGCTCTCGTGGGGCCGGTCGTCCGGGGCGTCGTCGGGCGCGTCCTCGCGCTCGTCGTCCGGCACGAGCTCGAAGGTGGTCATCGGCTCGGGGCGCCGGAACCTCGGAGGCATGCCCGGAGGCTACCGGCGACCGTCAGCCGAGGCCGTGCACGACGCCGTCGAACGCGACCGCGTGCCCCTCGATCGCCGTCAGCCACTCGAGGAAGCCCGTCTCCTCCCGCTCCCACACCGTGGAGCCGTCCCGGAGGTCGAGGGTGACCAGCCGGTGGTGCTCGCCGTTGCCGCTGACGCCGAACAGCAGGCGGGTGCCGTCCGTGACCGCCCCGGCGAACCAGTCGCCCGAGCCGTCGGCCGAACGCCGGAGCAGGTTGTCGCGGGCCCAGACCTGGGCGCCGGTTCCCGCGTCGAGGCCGACGAGGCCCCCCTGGGTCTGCACGACGACCACGCCCGCCACGCGGGCGAGGACGCCCTCGAGGCCGTCGGCCGTGGCATCCCACGCCTCGGCTCCGTCCGCGTCGACCGCGCTGAGCCGCAGCTCGTCGTCGACGTCGTCCTGGCCCGCGAGCACGAGGAAGGGGCCGTCGGGGTCGTCGTCCAGGACCGGCGGGAGCAGGTAGCCCGGCACCGTCGCGACGACCGTCCCGTCCTCGTCGAGCACGGTGCTCTCCTCGCCCACGGAGACGAGACCCCCGCCCGGCAGCGGTATCGCCCACCGGTCGTCCACGCCGGTGTCGAGGACGACGCCGTCGGGGGTGACGACGACCGAGGCGCCGCACACGGAGAGCGTCGTGCTCGACGGGGACGCGTCGACCATGGGTTCCGTCATCAGCTCGGGGTCGCTGTCCTCGTCCTGCGTCATCCCGCACTCGCCGAGGTCCTCCGGCCGGAGGCGCACGGTCGCCTCGCCCCGCACCTCGCCGGTGAGAGCGTCCTCCAGGCGCAGCGTCGGGTCGCGCCAGCCGTCGGCGCGGAGCTTCCGCAGGGTGTCCGCGTCGGGCAGGTCGTCCGCGGGCCAGGGCGCGGTGGCGTCGGTGATGTCGTCGACCACCGCGATCGCGCCGGCGGCTGCGGGCACCACCACCGGGGCGCCGTCCGGGGTCCCGTCGCTGAACGTGTCGATCCGTGCCGGGCCGATCGACCGCTCGCCGACCACCCCGCCGGCGGCGTCGAGCACCGTGACGGTGCGATCGTCCGGGTCGCCGCTGAGGCAGACCACGACGTCGGCGGGCGGGACCGAGTCGCTCCGGTAGCCCCGCTGGGGGCCGCACGTCGGGAAGGGCCCGACGTCGTGCCGCCACGTCTCGCGGCCGGTGCCGGCGTCGAGCGCCGCCACGGCCGTCCCTTCGGTCGTGAGCACGAGGCCGCCGCGCAGCGCCGCCAGGGCGCCGCTGCCGTTCGTGAGCCGCCACGTCCCGGCCAACGGCTCGGACAGGTCGTCGACCGCGCCCGGGAGGCCCTGGACGGCCTCGGCGCGCAGCCTCTCGCCCCGGGCCTCCAGGATCCCCGGGGTGACGGCGGCGCCGGCCGCGGCGACCACGACGACGGCGGTCCCGGCCGCGACGGCGACGCGGCCGCGGCGGGACAGAGCGCGCCAGCGGGCGGCGGCGCGGACGCGCAGGGCGGCCAGCAGCCGTCGCGCCCGGCCGGGCTCCGGGTCGTCGGGGGCCGGAGCGGGCCAGTCCTCGAGCTCGTCGTCCGGCACGAGCTCGAAGGTGGTCATCGGCTCGGCGCGACGGAACCTCGGAGGCATGACGGGAGGCTACCGGCGGTGCGGAGGCCCGGCCGTCCGCGTCGTCCGGGCGCGCGGGTGAGATCCGGGGACGTGCCCGGCGGCGGGTCACAGGTCCCGGTGGCGCCGGCCCCCGACGCCAGGGCGCCCCTGCGGGCGCGGAAGGGATCGCGCCAGGTCAGAACGCGTACGGGAAGCGCGACCAGTCGGGGTCGCGCTTCTCGAGGAAGGCGTCGCGGCCCTCGACGGCCTCGTCGGTGAGGTAGGCGAGGCGCGTGGCCTCGCCGGCGAAGACCTGCTGACCCATGAGGCCGTCGTCGGCGAGGTTGAACGCGAACTTCAGCATCCGGACCGCCTGCGGCGACTTGCCGGCGATGGTGCGCGCGTACTCGACGGCGAGGCCCTCGAGGTCGTCGTGCTCGGCCACCTCGTTGACGCCTCCCCAGCGCTCGGCGTCGTCCGCCGAGTACTCGCGCGCGAGGAAGAAGATCTCCCGCGCGCGCTTCTGCCCCACCTGCCGGGCCAGGTACGCCGACCCGTAGCCGCCGTCGAACGAGCCGACGTCGGCGTCGGTCTGCTTGAACCGTCCGTGCTGGCGGCAGGCGATCGACAGGTCCGCCACGACGTGCAGCGAGTGCCCGCCGCCCGCGGCCCAGCCGTCCACGACGGCGATGACGACCTTGGGCATCGTGCGGATGAGTCGCTGCACCTCGAGGATGTGCAGCCGCCCGGCGCGGGCCGGGTCGACGGCGTCCGCGCCGTGCTCCTCGCCGCCGCCGTCGTCGGCGGTCGTGTACTGGTACCCGGAGCGGCCGCGGATGCGCTGGTCGCCGCCGGAGCAGAACGCCCAGCCGCCGTCCTTCGGGGACGGCCCGTTGCCGGTGAGCAGCACCGTGCCGACGTCGGAGGTCATGCGGGCGTGGTCGAGCACGCGGTAGAGCTCGTCGACGGTGTGCGGCCGGAAGGCGTTGCGCACCTCGGGGCGGTCGAACGCGACGCGCACCACGGGCAGGTCGCGGACGACGGCGCCGTCGGCGTCGCGCTCCACGCCGCGGTGGTAGGTGAGGTCGGTGAGGCCCTCGAACCCGGACACCTCGCGCCACCGCGCGGGGTCGAACGTGTGGGAGACGGTCCGGGGGAGGGGTGCGCTGCTCACGCCGTCACCCTAGTTCGTCGCCGGGACGTCAGCCCCAGCACGAGCCCCGCCGCCACGACGAGCGCTCCCGCGACGCCGTGCGCCGTCGGCGCCTCGACGCCCAGCGCGAGCGACGTCACCAGGGCGGCGACCGGCATCAGGCCGGCGAAGAGCCCGGCGCGGGCGGGGCCGACCCGGGCGAGCCCGGTGTACCAGAGCAGGAAGGCGACCGCGGTGACGACGACGGACAGGTAGGCCAGGGCCGCGAGCTCGCCGCCCTCGGGCACGGCGAGCAGAGGCCCGGGCGCGAGCAGGCCCAGCACCAGGAGCTGCGGGACCGCCGCGACGCAGGCGTACGCCGAGACGCGCAGCGGTCCCAGCGTGGGCAGCAGCGGCACGGCGAGCAGCGAGAACGCCGCCTCGCACGCGAGCGCGCCGACGGCGAGCAGCAGGCCGAGCGGGTCGGCCGACCCGAGGCCCTCGACGAGCGCCACCCCCGCCGTCACGACGACCGCCGCCGCGAGCGTCCGGGGGGCGAGGCGCCGTTCCCGGACGGCCTGCGCCCCGGCCAGCACGACGGGCGTGGCGCCCACGACCGCCCCCACCAGCGAGGGCTCGGCGTGCCGGGTGGCGAGGACGACGAACGCGCTGAACCCGGTGAGGCCCGTGGCCGCGAGCGCCAGCAGGCGGGCGGCCTGGCGCGGGCTGGGCAGCACGAACGCGACCCGTCGCCACCGCATCACGGCGAGCAGGCACAGGGCGGCGACGGCGTAGCGCACCGCCTGCCCGCCCGGCACCGGGTAGTCGGCGAGCGCGGCGGAGGCGGTGAACGACGCGCCCACGAGCGCCATCGCGGCGGCGCTGCGGGCGTACGCGCCGGCGAGGCCGTCCGTGCGGGGTGACGCGCCGGTGACGCCGGCGGGGTCGGTCGAGGTGGTCATGCGGTCGACGCTACGAACTCACCTGGTCCGGTGGGCAGGGCCAGTTCGGTCCTGGTTCACTGGGCCAGACGAGGTGTGGCCCGATGCGGGTCGTGGCCGGAGGAGGAGCGTGGCTCGATGAGGCGGCTGCAGCCGGAGGACCTGCTCCTCGTGCTCGGCGCGCGCCCGCGGACCGAGGTCGGCGCGTGGCTGCGCGACGGCCTGCGGGACGCCGTCGCGACGGGGCGGCTGGAGGCCGGGGCGACCCTGCCGTCGTCGCGCTCCGCGGCGGCCGGGCTGGGCGTCTCGCGGGGCACGGTGGCGTCGGCCGTGGACGAGCTCGTGGGGGAGGGGGTGCTGGAGAGCCGCCCGCGCTCGAGCGTCGTCGTCGCCGACCTCGACCGGCCGCCGCGCGGCACGACGCCCCGGCCCGCGCGCCCCGGCGGCGGGACCGATCGCCCGGCCAGCGTCGGGGCGCCCGACCCGGCGCTCTTCCCCCGCGCGGCCTGGTCGCGCGCCGTGCGCGACGCGATGCGCGGGCTGCCCGACGCGGAGCTGGGCTATCCGGACCCGCAGGGCCTGCTCGAGCTGCGCCACGCGCTCGCCGCGCACCTGCGGACCGCGCGCGCCGCCCCGGTCGAGGCCGAGGACGTGGTGATCGTGAGCGGCGTCGCGCAGGGGCTGGCGCTGCTCGGCGACGTGCTCGCGGGCGGGGGCGGCGGTCGGCGGGTGGTCGTCGAGGACCCGGCGTCACCCGGGGTCGTCGCGCAGCTGCGCGACGCCGGCCTGGAGATCGTCCCGGTGCCCGTCGACGACCGCGGGCTGCGGACCGACGCCCTGCCCGACGCCGCGGCGGCGGTCGTGACGCCGGCCCACCAGTTCCCGCTCGGGGTGGTGCTGGCGCCCGACCGGCGTCGCGAGCTGGTCGCCTGGGCGCAGGACGGCGACCGCCTGGTGCTGGAGGACGACTACGACGCCGAGCTCCGGTACGACCGGCAGCCCGTCGGCGCCCTGCGGGGGCTGGCCCCCGCGCACGTCGCCCTGCTCGGCTCGGTGTCGAAGCTGCTGTCCCCGGCGCTGCGGCTGGGCTGGGTGGTCGCGCCGCCCGGGGTGCGTGACGCGCTCGTCGACGCCAAGCGCCGCGCCGACCTCGGCTGCTCGGTGCCGGAGCAGGCCGCGTTCGCCCGGCTGATCGCCGACGGCGCGTACGCGCGGCACCTGCGCCGGGCCCGGCTGATCTACAAGCAGCGGCGCGGGCTCCTGCTCGACGCGCTCGCGCGGGACGCGCCGCACCTCCCCGTCGAGGGAGTCGCCGCCGGACTGCACCTCGTCGTGCGGCTGCCGGACGCCGCCGCCGAGGCGACGGCGGTGGCGGCCCTGCGAGCCGTGGACGTCCCCGCCGAGCCGCTGTCCGGCACGTCGGCGCACGCCGGGTCCTGGGGCGTCGTCGTGGGCGCCGCGCGGGTGCAGGGCTCGGCCGTGCCGCGGGTCGTCGAGGTGCTCCGGTCGGCCGGCGGAGGCGCCGGGGCTCGCGGGTAGCCGCCCAGGGTGCCCGGCGCCGTCCGCGTCAGGGCTGCGGCTCCTCGGCGTCGCGGTCGGCCCTGTCGGTGGGCTCCGCGCGGGCCACCACGTCGCCAGGGAGATCGACCTCGGCGGGCACCTCGATGCCGTCGGGCGTGATCGGCCGGTCGGAGGGTTCGACCGCGATCGCGAACTCGTCCCCGTGCTCGGTGACGCCGGCGATGACGGCCTGCTTGACGGCCTCCCGGGCGTACTTCTGCCGCACGATCATGGGGTCCTGGTTGAGGTCCCGGGTCAGCGAGACCATCAGCAGCACCATCACGACCACGAACGGCAGAGCGACCAGGATGGTGAGGTTCTGGAGGCCGGTGAGCGCGTCGTTCCCGCCCACGAGCAGCATCACCGCGGCGACCGCACCCGTCGCGACGCCCCAGAAGACGACGTTGGGGCGACTCGGTTCGGCGCTGCCGCGCTGCGACAGCGTGCCCATGACGATGGAGGCGGCGTCCGCGCCGGAGACGAAGAAGATCGCGACCAGGATCATCACGACCACGGTGGTGAGCGACTGCCACGGGTACTCGCCGAGCATCCCGAACAGCTGCGCCTCCGTCTCCCCGGCGCCGGCGATGTCGGTGCCGCCCTTCTGGAGGAAGAGGCTCGCGCCACCGAAGACGCAGAACCACACGATGGTGACCAGGCTCGGCACCAGGAGGACGCCGCCGACGAACTGGCGGATCGTCCGGCCGCGGGAGATCCGGGCGATGAACATGCCGACGAAGGGCGTCCACGAGATCCACCAGGCCCAGTAGAAGACGGTCCACTGCGCCAGCCAGTCGCTGGTGGAGACACCGCCGGGGGTCGAGGCGCTGTCGGCGCCGGTCCGGGCCGCCATCATCGCCAGGTCCTGGAAGTAGGTGCCGATCGAGTTCGGGATGAGGTTCAGGATGAACACCGTCGGCCCGACCACGAAGACGAACACCGCCAGCGCCAGGGCGAGCACCATGTTGATGTTCGACAGCCACTGGATGCCGCGGGCGACGCCCGAGACCGCCGAGAGCACGAAGCAGACCGTGAGCACCGCGATGATCGCGACCAGGATGCCGTTGCCCACGTCGCCGGCCCAGCCGACGACCTGCAGGCCGCTCTTGATCTGCAGCGCACCCAGCCCGAGCGAGGCGGCCGACCCGAACAGCGTCGCGAAGATCGCGAGCATGTCGATGACCTTGCCGACCGGGCCGCGTGCGTGCCGGCCCAGCAGCGGCTCGAACACCGAGGAGATCAGCTGCTTGCGGCCCTTGCGGTAGGCGCTGTAGGCGATCGCCAGCCCGACCACGGCGTAGATCGCCCAGGGGTGCAGGGTCCAGTGGAACATCGTGGTGGACATCGCGTGCTGGACGGCCTCGGGGTCGCCGGCGTCGACGGTGCCCGGCGGCGGGTCCACGTAGTGGGCGAGCGGCTCGGCGACGCCCCAGAAGATCAGCCCGATGCCCATCCCCGCGGAGAACATCATCGCCACCCAGGACACCGTGCGGAACTCGGGTGCCTCCCCGTCGGCGCCGAGCGGGATGGCGCCGAACTTGCTGATCGCCAGCCACAGGCTGTACACGACGAACAGGCTGGCGGTGAGCACGAAGAGCCAGCCCATGTTCGTGGTCACCCAGCCCAGGGCCGAGCTGGAGGCGCTCGCCAGGCTGTCCGTGTCGACGAAACCCCAGACGAGGAAGGCGACGGCCACGGCTGCGGTGACCCCGAAGACGGTCCAGTCCATCGGACTGCGCCGCTGCTCGTCGATCCCGATCGGGTAGTCCAGGGCCGGGTGCGGCACCACCTCGGCGGTGGGCGACCTGAGGGCGCGGCCGACCCTGTCCGCCGCGTCGTGCGCGTGCCGCTTCGCGCCGCGATGTTCGACCTTGTCCGATTGCTCGTTCACTGCATGACCCCGTCCGTGACTTCGACGTCGGCTCCGTGCGACCCAGGTGGGACGGCGTCCGACCGTCTCGTACCTGGTCGCCTCCTGCAACCGCTGCGGACCGTGGGCTCGCTCCTGTCGCGGCACGCCCGGGCTCCTCCCCGGCGCCGGCACCGGGCGGGCGCACGCTGAGGTCATGAGCGTGCGGGAACCGGACGACGACGTGGTGGACCCGGAGGACGTCGCGCACGAGATCTTCGTGTACGACGCCGAGACGGTCCGCCGCGACGCCGAGCGCATCGGTGGCCGGCCTGCTCCGAGCCCGTTGACGTACGTGCCGGAGCTGGTGGACTTCACCGACTGACCGCAGGGCGACCTCCGGGCGGGGGCGTCGGCGGGGCCCCGGCGCGCCCGCGTCCCGCGACCGGCCCGCGTGGCGGCCAGTAACCTGAACGGGTGCAGCTGCTGCGTGAGATCGTGTACCGCACCCCGCTGACCACCAGGTTCCGCGGCCTCGACGTGCGCGACGGCCTGCTGCTGCGGGGCGCCGCCGGCTGGGGCGAGCTGTCCCCGTTCTGGGACTACGACGACGCGGAGTCCGCGACGTGGCTGCGCGCCGCGCGCGAGGCGGCCGACGTCGGCTTCCCCGCCCCCGTGCGCGACCGTGTGCCGGTCAACGTCACCGTGCCCGCCGTCGGGCCCGAGCGGGCGCGCGAGATCGTGCTCGCGTCGGGCGGCTGCCGCACCGCCAAGGTGAAGGTCGCGCAGCGCGGCCCCGCGGTCGACGGGCGACCTGGCCCGCTCGAGCCGCTGGCGGCGGAGGAGGCCCGCGTCGACGCGGTCCGCGCCGCCCTCGACGAGCTGCACGGTCCCGGCGTCGGGGCGATCCGGGTGGACGCGAACGGTGGCTGGTCCGTCGACGAGGCGCTCGCCCGCATCCCGGTGCTCGACGCCGCCGCCGGTGGCCTGGAGTACGTCGAGCAGCCCTGCGCCACCGTCCCCGAGCTGGCCGCCGTGCGCCGCGGGCTGCGCTCGCCCGTCCCGGTCGCCGCCGACGAGTCGATCCGTCGCGCCGCCGACCCGCTGCGGGTGGTGCGCGAGGATGCCGCGGACGTCGTCGTGCTCAAGGTGCAGCCGCTCGGCGGCGTGCGCGCCTGCCTCGACCTCGCCGAGCAGGTGGGGCTGCCGGTCGTGGTGTCGTCGGCGCTGGAGTCGTCCGTCGGCCTCGCCGCCGGGGTCGCGCTCGCGGCCGCGCTGCCCGACCTGCCCTACGCCTGCGGCCTCGCGACGTCGCAGCTCCTCGCCCACGACGTCGTCGCCGACCCGCTGCTACCGGTGGACGGCGCGCTGCCCGTGCGCCGTCCCGCACCCGACGCGGACGCCCTCGCCGCGGCCGAGCCCGACACCGCGACCCGTGAGCGCTGGCTCGCCCGGTACGCGCGACTGTCCGCCCTGCTCGAGGAGGCCGCATGAGCGCCGTCCTGCCGCCGTCGCTCGTCGCGGCGCGGGCGCTCGTGACCGACCTCGCGCTGCAGGGGGTGCGGGACGTCGTGCTGGCGCCGGGGTCCCGGTCCGCCCCGCTCGCGTACGCGCTCGCCGAGGCCGCGGACACGGGACTGCTCACGCTGCACGTGCGCGTCGACGAGCGGTCCGCCGGCTTCCTCGCGCTGGGCCTGTCGCGGGGGGCCGAGCCCGTCCTCCGCGGCGTCGGGGACGGCGAGCAGGTCGCGCTGCCGCGGCCGGTGGCCGTCGTCACGACGTCCGGCACCGCCGTCGCCAACCTCCATCCCGCGGTCCTCGAGGCGCACCACACCGGCGTGCCCCTCGTGGTGCTCGCGGCCGACCGGCCGCACGAGCTGCGTGGCACGGGCGCCTCCCAGACCACCGACCAGGTGGGGATCTTCGGTACCGCCGTGCGGTACGACGTGGACCTCCCCGCCCCGGACGGGCGCGCGGGCGAGGTGCGCGACCTGCTCGGCACGCTCGGCCGGGCGCTCGCGGCGGCGCAGGGACTGCGCGACGGGCACCCCGGCCCCGTGCACGTGAACGTCGCGTTCCGCGACCCGCTGCACCCGCCGGAGCCGCTCGCGCCGGTCCCGCCCGAGGAGACCTGGCCCGCCGGCTTCCGCCGCACGGCCGTCGTGCCCCCCGCCCCCGCGCCGGGCGACGACCCGGCGCTGCACGGCGACCCCGCGCGCACGCTCGTCGTCGCGGGCGACGGCGCGGGACCTGTCGCCCGCGCCGTCGCCGAGGCGCAGGGCTGGCCGTTGCTCGCCGAGCCGTCGTCGGGCGCGTGCGGCGGGCCGAACGCGGTCGCGGCGTACCGCTCGGTGCTGGGCGTCGACGAGCTCACCCGCGACGTCGAGCACGTCGTCGTCTTCGGCCGCCCGACGCTGTCCCGCCCCGTGCTGCGGCTGCTGGGGCGGCCCGACGTCGTCGTCACGGTCGTCGCGCCGGGCGGCGGGCCGTGGCCGGACGCCGCCCGCAACGCCGAGGTCGTCGTCCCCGCGCTCGCCGACCGGTGGTCGTCGCCGACGGCGCCCGTCGGGGCCCGCGCCGGCGACGGCGGCGGGTTCCTCGACCGGTGGCTGGCCGCCGGACGCGCGGCCGCCGCCGTCGTGGACGCCGCGACCTCGGACGCCGCCGTCGCCGAAGGGCTGCTGACGGCCCCTCATGCCGCGCTCGCCGTCGCGCGCGCCGTCGCGTCCGTGCTCGGACCCGACGACCTGCTCGTGGTCGGCTCGTCCAACCCCGTGCGCGACCTCGACCTCGTGCTCGGGCTGGACCACCCCCAGGCCGGCGACCTGCCCGACGTGCTCGCCAACCGCGGGCTGGCCGGCATCGACGGCACCGTGTCGACCGCGACGGGAGTCGCGCACGCCGCCGCCCGCCAGGGCCGCCGCACGCGCGCGCTGGTCGGCGACCTCACGTTCCTGCACGACGCCGGAGGCCTGCTGCGCGGCCCGCACGAGCCGCCCGTCGACCTGGAGATCGTCGTGGTGAACGACGACGGCGGGTCCATCTTCGCCACGCTCGAGCACGGCGAGCTCGCGACGTCGTCCCCGCAGGGCGCCGCCACCTTCGAGCGCGTCTTCGGCACGCCGCACGGCGCCCACCTCGCCCAGCTGTGCGCCGGCTACGGCGTGGACCACCAGCTGGTGCTCGACGTCGGTTCGCTGCGGCACGCCCTCCAGGCGCCGACACGTGGCGTGCAGGTGATCGAGGTGCACGTGCCGCGCGCCGACCGGCTCGCCGAGACGCGAGATCTCGCGGCCCGCGTCGCCGCCGCGGTACGGGAGGCGCTCTGACCTGCGACGACACGATTCGCAGGAAGTTCTCAGGTTGAACCAAGCGCCCCGCCAGGATGGGGTGGTCTCCTGGAGGCACACATCGAGGAGGGCACCATGAGCACCGACACCCCGGGCGCACCGCAGCCGTCGGGCGCCGACGAGCCGAACCGGAGCGCGAACCCCGCTGAGCAGCCGACCGAGCGGCCGGCCGTCCAGCCGGGCGAGCAGCCGGGCGCCGCGGACCGCACCGCGCCGCAGCCGGCCACGCAGGACACCCAGCACCTCATCGTCCAGCCGACCCAGCAGCTCCCCACCCAGGGGCCCCCGCAGCCGCCCGCTCCGCAGCAGGCGTCGCAGCAGCACGGCGCCCAGCAGCCGCGCTACGGGCAGATGGCTCCCGGGTCGCCGTACTCCACGCAGCAGCACCCGCAGGGTGCGCCGCAGCAGTACCCGCAGGCGCAGCACCCGCAGCAGGGTCAGCACCCGCAGGTGCAGCACCCGCAGCAGGGCCAGCACCCGCAGGGCCAGCCGTACGGCCAGGGCCCGGGCAACCCGTACGCCCTGGGCCAGACGTCCTCGCAGCAGGGGCCCGGGGGAGGGACCGCCACCAAGCGCGAGCGGTCCGTCTGGGTCCCCGTGGCCAGCGCGGCCGTCATCGCGGCCGTCCTCGCGAGCCTGGGTACCGCCGCGGCGACCGGCGCGTTCGACGCGGGCAACCCGTCGTCGCTGGCGAGCGTCGGCTCGTCCGCGCAGTCCACCGACGAGGCCCCGGTCAAGAACTCGACCTCGAGCAACCCGGACTGGGAGGCCGTCACGACGGCCGTGGCCCCGTCCGTGGTCGCCATCCAGGTGCAGAGCCAGTCCGGCGGCGCCGAGGGCTCCGGCGTGATCTTCGACGACCAGGGCCACATCGTCACCAACAACCACGTCGTCTCGGGCGCGCAGGACGACACCGTGCAGGTCACCCTGTCCGACGGCCGCCTGTACGAGGCGACCATCGTGGGCACCGACCCGACCACCGACCTGGCCGTCGTCAAGCTGAAGAACCCGCCGGACGACCTGAAGCCCGCGTCGTTCGGCTCGTCCGACGACGTCACGGTGGGCGACGCCGTGCTGGCCGTCGGCAACCCGCTGGGCCTGGCGAACACCGCCACCACGGGCATCGTGTCGGCGGTGGACCGCCCGGTCTCGGCGTCGGGGGAGGACGGCAGCACGCAGGTCGTCACCAACGCGATCCAGATCGACGCGGCGATCAACCCCGGCAACTCCGGCGGCCCCCTGTTCAACGCGCAGGGCCAGGTCATCGGCATCACGTCGTCGATCGCGACGATGTCGAGCGGCATGAGCGGCGAGCAGTCCGGCTCGATCGGGCTCGGGTTCGCCATCCCGGTGAACCTCGCGACCAACATCGCCGACCAGCTCATCAAGGACGGCTCGGCGGAGCACGCCTTCCTCGGCGTGACCATGCAGGACGCGACGGCCACGGCCGACGGCGTCACCCGCCGCGGCGCCCAGGTGGCCGAGGTGTCGTCCGGGTCTCCCGCCGCGGACGCCGGTCTCCAGGCCGGCGACGTGATCGTCGCGATCGACGACGACGCCGTCAACGGCGCCGAGTCGCTCACCGCGTACGTCCGGGAGAAGGCGGCCGACCAGAAGGTCACGCTGACCTACGTCCGTGACGGCAAGACGCAGACCGTCGACGTGACCCTCGCGGTCCGCGACGAGTCGGCCACGGATCAGGGCGGCTCGGGGCAGAACGGCCAGAACGGCCAGGACCCGAACGGCCAGAACGGCCAGGACGGCCAGGGTCAGGGTGACCAGAACGGTCAGGACCAGGGTGACCAGAACGGTCAGGACCAGGGCCAGGGCGGTTCCGACTCGACCGACCCGGGCAACCTGCCCGGCTGGCTCGAGGACCTGCTCCAGGGCGGCAGCGGCAACAACTGAGCCGCGGCCGGCCGGTCCGCGCACCGGCCGGCCGCACCAGCAGCCCCGCGGGCCTGCGACGACTCCCCCTCCCCGTCGCGGCCCGCGGGGCTTTGCCGTGCGCGGACCGGCGGGTCCGAGGGGGAGCGCGGCGGGTTGGCTCAGTCGGCCGCGGGGTGCAGGGCGGCGAGGACGCCGAGCGCGCTGCGCTCGAGGAAGTCGGCGAGGTCGGACGGGGCGATGTCGGGGTCGGTCGCGGCCTCGACGAGCGCCTGCTCGGCGAACGAGATCCAGGAGTGCAGCGCGACCTCGAGCAGGGGGGTGGGGGCGACGCCGATCTCCTGGAAGGCGTCGCGCAGGTGCCCGGCCAGCACGTCGCGCGCGTGCTGGATGGTGGCGCGCACGTGCTCGTCGCCGGACGCCGCGCCGCGCACGAGCGAGTAGAAGGTCGCGTCGTGGTCGTGCACGAACTCCACGAACCGGTCGAGGGTGTCGCGCAGGCGTTCGCGCGGCGGCAGCTCGGGCCGCGGCTGCGTGGCGTGCAGCATCGCGTCGCGCGCGGTGCGGACGATGGCGGAGTGCAGGCCCTGGCGGTTGCCGAAGTAGTAGTGGACGAGCCCGGGGGAGACGCCGGCCTGCGCCGCGAGGTCCTCGACGGTGACGGCCTCCAGGGGCCGGTCGGCCAGCGCGGCCACCCCGAGCGCGACGAGCTGCTGCCGGCGTTCGTCGGGGCTCATCCGGGTGCGTCGCGCGACTGCCATGACCCGAGCATATGGCCGTTTCACGAGGTGACGGCGTCGCCCGCAGGGTGAAGCGCCGCGGGCAACCGTTGCTATTGACGCCGCCTCAGTAAGGGGCGTACCGTCGCCACTCGTCGGCGACACAGGGGTCGCCATGTCGTCTGTTGGAGGGGAAATGAAGCTCAGCGCACTGACGCGCACGCGTCGAGGCCGTGCGATGCTCGCGGCGGTCCCGACGGTGGCGGTGATCGGCGTCCTCATGGGCGGCGTCGCCCAGGGCGCCGTTCCGGTGTCGATGGCGATCTCGGGCCAGCAGTTCAAGATCGCGGCCGACAAGCTCGACGGGACCGGCTTCTCGCAGTACGCCGGCGAGTCCAAGGACGCCGACGGCAAGTCGCGCCCCGTGGCGATCGCCAACATCAAGGACGCGACGCTGCACAACCTGTGCCAGTCGGTGAAGGTCCCCGGCATGCCGCTGGGCCTGCTCATCTCCGCGGGGACCGACCCCAAGAACCCGGTCACGGCGACCGACCTGCAGATCGGCATGAGCGACCTGCGCGGCACCGCGCAGTTCAACCAGATCCGGATCGGCGTCGACGCCTCCACCGTGAACACCAAGGCGCACGGCAGCAAGGGCGACTTCGCGATGGACTCCGACGCGATCACCATCGACGACCTCAAGCAGGTCTCGACGAGCACGTCGGCCGCGGTCTTCAAGCTCACCGACCTGCACCTCAAGATCTCCGACGGCACCGAGTGCTTCTGAGCGGCCCCGGCGACCAGGGAGACCAGGCGTGAGCGACGAGAGCACCTCGATCCCCGAGGCGTGCCCCGAGCCGTCCGCGGCGTCGACCCCGGAGGTGCCGGCCACCCGCCGCCAGCGGTTCGCCGCCTGGCGGCGGGACCGGCCCTTCTGGGGCGGCACGCTCGCGATCCTGTCGGGCCTGGTGCTGTGGTTCTCCGGCCGGCTGCAGATCGACAACTTCGAGATCCAGCTCGGCATCGAGGGCATGCAGTCGACGCTGCTGCCCGTGGCGCTGGTGCTCCTCGGCGCCCTCGTGATGACGCAGCCGCAGTTCCGCGTGTTCTACGGCGTGATCACGCTGGCGATCTCGGTCTACTCGCTGCTGGGCGTGAACCTGGGCGGCTTCGGCGTCGGCATGATCCTCGGCGTCGTCGGCGGCATCCTCGCGGTCTCGTGGATGCCGCGGCCCGCGGCCGAGGCTGCCGAGGCGGAGCCTGCGGCGGACGACGTGCCCGCGACGGCGCCGGACCGCGACGCCGCCCCGGCGCCCGCCGACCCGCGGGAGGTGCAGGAGGTCGGTCTCGCCGAGATCCTGCCGTTCGACGAGGAGCCGGCCCGTGGTGGGCGGCACGTGGCCGTCGTCGCGGCGGTCGCCGTGCTCGCCCTCGGGGGCACGGGGACGACGGCGGTCGAGGCGGCCGCGGCGCCCGCGTCGCAGGTGCGCGCGGCGTCGGACTGCTGGGACCCGCTGGGGTGGCTCGAGTGGGCCTGCGGCAGCGACGACGACGAAGAGTCGACGCCCAGCCCCTCGCCGTCCGCGTCTCAGGACGCCGGCGGTTCCGGCGAGGCCACGGACGACAGCAGCACCGGGGCGACGGACGACGGCGCGTCCGCCGGCGACGGGACGGCCGCCGACGCGTCCGGCGCGGAGGACGACGCCCCGAAGGGCGCCGACGCGAAGGACGCCGACGGCAAGGACGCCGACAAGGACGGCAAGGCCGAGGAGGACACCCCGGCCGAGGAGCAGGCGCAGGACGACGTCGAGAAGGAGTTCAAGCTCGAGCTCGGCCCCTGCGCGCGGATCACGTTCGGCGGCGAGTACGACATCAACGTCTCGCTGCCGGGGGACTGCGGCAAGCGCGAGGACGCCAACGTGTTCTCCGTCGACGGCGAGCTCGAGACGCGGGACCTGCAGCTGCCGCTCACCGGCATCAACGGCATCGACGTGGTCAACGTGCCCGTGACGAACGACGGTCCGCGACGCGACGCGCTGCGCATCAACGTCGACTACGTCAAGGTGCCGGGGTTCTGGCTCAAGACCTACGCCGACAACAACGGCAAGGTCGGCGGCACGGTCACCGACGCGGACTACGTGTCGATGGAGGGCGACGCGCAGATGTACATCTCGTCCATCCACGCGGACCTGCCCGACGGGGACGACTGGGCAGAGCTGGGCGAGAAGATCGCGGCGGGCGCGTCGCCGGTCGAGATGCTGCTCGGTCTGACCGACGCGCGGATCGGCCTCATGGGGGCCACCTCGGACAAGCAGGTCTGGTCCGGCTTCCGCGAGCAGGTCTGGGAGGAGTAGGCGCCTCGGCGTCGGGCGTCAGTCCGCGCCGAGCGCCCACCGCATGGGCACGAGCTTCGCCTCGGACTCGGCGAGCTCGGCCTCCGGGTCGGAGGCGGCGACGATGCCGCAGCCGGCGAACAGCCGCACGTGCCGCGGGTCGGCGGCCGAGAGCTCGGCGGACCGCAGCGCGATGCCCCACTCGCCGTCGCCGTCGGCGCCGACCCACCCGACCGGACCGGCGTAGCGGGACCGGTCCATCCCCTCGATCTCGCGGATGAGGTCGCGGGCGACGTTCGTCGGCGTCCCGCACACGGCGGCCGACGGGTGCAGCGCGGCCGCCAGGGTGAGCGAGGACGGCGCCCGCCCGGCCGCGTCGCGGCCGTGGTCGAGGACGCGGTCGAGGACTCCCGTGACGTCGGACGCGAGGTGCATGACGTTCGGCAGGTGCAGCACGAACGGGGCGTCCGGCACGTTCATCGACGAGCAGAACGGCTCGAGCGCGGCCGCCACGGAGCGCACGGCGTACTCGTGCTCCTCGAGGTCCTTGGAGGAGCGGGCGAGCTGCGCCGCGTGCAGCAGGGCGTCGTCGTCGGACATCCCGGCCTCGCGGCGGATGGTGCCGGCCAGCACGCGGGAGGTCACGAGCCCCTTCTCGCTGCGCACCAGGAGCTCGGGGGTGGCGCCCACCATGCCGGAGACGGAGAAGGTCCAGCAGGCCTCGTAGCGGTCGGCGAGGCGGCGCAGCAGCCACCGCGGGTCCAGGGGATGCTCGGTGGTGGCGAGGACGTCGCGCGCCAGCACCACCTTCTCGAGACCTCCCGACTGGATGCGGGCCACGCCCTCGCGCACGACGGCGGGCCAGTCCGCGGCGGCGACGGCACCGTCGGCGAAGCGGACCCGGCCGGGGGCGGCGACGTCCGTGCGCGGCTCGCGGCGCAGGGCGGCGGTGCCCGGCACGGCGTCGAGGCTCGCGCCGGGGGTGATGGTGGTCATCCAGGTGACGCCGGCACGGCGCCCGACGACGACGCGCGGCACCACGAGCGACCCGTCCGGCCGCGGGTGGCCGGCGTCGTCGCCGTCCTGGTCGTCGAGCTGGCCGGCGTCGTCGAAGGCGAAGGTGCCGAACGCGACGGGCCCCGTGCCGGGCAGGCGCACGTCGTCGCGCACCACGGCCCGCTGGAGGGTGGCCTGCCAGGCGGCCTCGGCGTCGGCGAACCGGCCGGGCCCGAAGGTGTCGAAGCGGAGCGCCTCGCCCCAGCCGACGATGCCGTCGCCGCGCCGCACCCAGCTCAGCGGGCGGGTGTCCGGCAGGAGGTCGACGAGGGCGGTGAGACCGCCGGGAAGGTCGTCGATCCGGGAGGTGCGGACCAGGAGCGCGAGGGGCTCCGTGGCCGGCGCTGTCGCGGGATCGGGGCTGGTGCCGGTGGTCGTGCCCGGGTGGGGGCGCGGCGCCGGCAGGGGCGTGGCGGACATCGGCTCCAGGGTACGCCCGACGGTCCGCCACGCCCCGCTCACGGTGCGCGGCTCAGCCCCGTGTGCTGCACCGACCACTCACCTCGAGGTCGCCTCGCCCTCCCGGCGGTTGGACCGGTTGAGCACGCCGTCGTCGGCGAGGTCCTCGAGCTGCTCGTCGTCGACGGCCTTGCTCGCGGTGCCCTTGACGAAGACCGAGGGGTTCTCGGGCGTGCCGGCCTTGATGTGGTTGAACAGGATGTTCAGCAGGATCGCCATCAGCGCGGCCGAGCTGATCCCCGAGTGGAAGATGGTGCCGAACCACGTGGGGAACTGGTCGTAGAAGTCGGGCTTCGCGATCGGGATCATGCCGAACGAGATCGACGCCGCCACGATGATGAGGTTCATCGAGTTCTTGTAGTCGACCTTGGCCAGGGTGCGGATGCCCGACGCCGCCACCGACCCGAACAGCACCACGCCGGCGCCGCCGAGCACGGGGGTCGGGACGGCGGCCACGACGCGGCCCAGCACCGGCAGCAGGCCGAGGACCACGAGGATCACGCCGCCGGCCGACACCACGAAGCGCGACTTCACGCCGGTGATCGCGACGAGGCCCACGTTCTGGGCGAACGCGGACTGCGTGAACGAGCCGAAGACCGGCGACACGACGGACGACGCCATGTCGGCGCGCAGGCCGTTCGCGATCCGCTTGCGGTCCACCTTCGTGCCGACGATCTCGCCGACGGCGATGATGTCCGCGGTCGTCTCCGTGAGCGTCACCAGGATGACGATGAGCATCGAGACGATGGCGGCGACCTCGAACGTCGGCGCGCCGAAGCTGAACGGCGTCGGGAACGCGAACACCGGGCCCTCGCCGACGCCGGCGAAGTCCGCCATCCCGAGGGCGAGCGCGATCAGGGTGCCGGCGACGATCGCGATGAGGATCGACAGCCGCGAGACGACGCCGGAGCCCACCTTGGACAGCAGGATGACGATCGCGAAGGTGAGGAACGCGAGCCCGATGTTGCTCGTGGAGCCGTAGTCGGGCGCCTCGGCGTTCCCGCCCATCGCCCAGTTCGCCGCCACCGGCATGAGGGTCAGGCCGATCGTCGTGATGACGACGCCGGTGACCACGGGCGGGAAGAACCGGATGATCTGGGCGAAGAACGGCGTGATGAGGAACCCGATCGCCGACGCGACGAGCACCGCGCCGAGGACGGCGGGGATCCCGCCGCCGCCCCCGACGATCGCGACCATGGTCGAGACGCCGGCGAACGACACGCCCTGCACCAGCGGGAGCTGGGAGCCGAAGAACTTGATCCCGACCGTCTGCAGGATCGTCGCCAGGCCGCCCATGAAGAGCGAGGCGGCGATGAGCGTGCCGATCTCCGCCGAGGTGAGCCCGGCGGCGCCGCCCACGATGAGCGGCGGGGCGATGATGCCGCCGTACATCGTCAGGACGTGCTGGAAGCCGTACCCGAACGTCGCGCCGATCGGCAGGCGCTCGTCCTCGGGGCGGGCGGGACCGGTCGCCGCGCGGGTGGTAGCGGACCGTGACATAGCGGACCTCCTCGTTCGCTATCGATGGTCTTTACTCTTCCGGTGTGCGGAAGAAGCCTTCCACTATTCGACCGGCAAGTGTGATCTGTGTCAACCCCTTCCGGGGGGTGGATCTGGGACCTTCTGCGGCCTCAGCCCGCGACGAGTCGGCGCGCCGCCTCACGGTGGTCGGCCAGGAGGGCCGGCAGGTCGAGGCCGACCACCGCGCCGTCGACGACGCGCCACCCGCCGCCGACCATCACCCGGTCGGCGCGGTCCGCGCCGCACAGCAGGAGCGCGGCGACCGGGTCGTGCGAGCCCGAGAAGCGGGGCTCGTCGAGCCGCCACAGCGCGAGGTCGGCCTGCTTGCCGACGGCGAGCACGCCGAGGTCGTCGCGCCCCAGGACGCGCGCGGAGCCGCGCGTGGCCCAGCCCAGGGCGCGCGCGACCGGCACGGAGGCGCCGTACTTGAGCCGCTGCAGGTACAGCGCCTGGCGGGCCTCGGGCATCATCGTCGACGCGTCGTTCGACGCGGAGCCGTCCACGCCGAGGCCCACCGGCGCGCCGGCGTCCTCCAGCTCCAGCACCCGTGCGATCCCGGACGCGAGCCGCATGTTCGACGTCGGGCAGTGCGCCACCCCGGTGCCCGCCGCGCCGAGCCGGGCGATCTCGGCGTCGTCGAAGTGGATGCCGTGGCCCAGCCAGGCCCGGTCGGTGAGCCAGCCGACCGACTCGAGGTAGTCCACCGTGCGCATGCCGAACCGCTCGCGCAGGAAGTCCTCCTCGTCGATCGTCTCCGCCAGGTGGGTGTGCAGGCGCACGTCGTGCCGCTCGGCCAGCTCGGCGGTGTCGCGCATGGTCGAGGGCGTCACCGAGAACGGCGAGCACGGCGCCAGCGCGATCTGCACCCGCGCCCCCTCGCCCCGCTCGTGGTACGTGGAGATCAGTCGCTCGGAGTCGGCCAGGATCGTGTCCGGGTCCTGCACCACGGACTGCGGCGGCAGCCCGCCGTCGTCCGTGCCGAGCGACATCGAGCCGCGCGTCAGCGTGGCGCGCATCCCGAGCTCGCGGACCGCCGCGACCTGGATGTCGATCGCGTCGTCCAGCCCCGCCGGGAACACGTAGTGGTGGTCGGCCGCCGTGGTGCAGCCGGACAGCAGCAGCTCGGTCAGCGCGACCTTCGTCGCGAGCTCGTGAGCGCGCGGCGTGAGGCGCGCCCAGACCGGGTAGAGCGTGGTGAGCCAGGGGAACAGCTCGGCGTCGGCGACCGGCCCCCAGGCGCGCGTGAGGGTCTGGTAGAAGTGATGGTGCGTGTTGATCAGGCCGGGCGTGACCACGTGCTCGGACGCGTCGAACGTCTCGTCGACCGGTGCCGACGGGCTCGCACCCGCCGCGACCAGCTCGGTGATCACGCCGCCCGCGACGACGACGCCGCCGCGGGCGTCGGGGGCGTCGGGCCCGTCGTCGGCGGTGAAGACGGCCAGCGGGTTCTTGATCCAGGTGCTCATCGGTGCCTCCATGGCGGCGGCACCGGGGGAGCGGCGCCGCGTCGCGCCGGCTCAGTGGTCCTGTCTGCCGATCCAGGGAGGGACGGCACCGCGCCGTCCTCTGCCGCGACGGTAGGTGAGCGGCGCTCGGCGCGTCAACGGTGCGTGCGACCATGACGTCCATGTCCCGCGCCAGCCTGGAGAAGAAGCCCGCCGAGGTCGCGTCGATGTTCGACGGGATCGCCGAGCGCTACGACCTCGTCAACGACCTCGTCTCCCTGGGCCAGGACCGGCGGTGGCGCCGCGCGGTGGTGGACGCCGTCGCGGCCGTCCCCGGCGAGCGGGTGCTCGACCTCGCGGCCGGCACCGGCACGTCGAGCGAGCCGTTCGCCGCCGACGGCGCGCTGGTGGTGCCGTCCGACTTCAGCCTCGGCATGCTCGCGGTGGGCAAGGAGCGCCGTCCGGACCTGTCGTTCGTCGCGGGCGACGCCACCCGGCTGCCGTTCGCGGACGGCGCGTTCGACGCGGTGACGATCAGCTTCGGGCTGCGCAACGTGGTGGACACCGACGCCGCGCTGCGCGAGATGCTGCGCGTCGTGCGTCCCGGCGGGCGGGTGGTGATCTGCGAGTTCTCCACGCCCACCTGGACGCCGTTCCGCACGGTGTACATGGAGTACCTCATGCGCGCGCTGCCGGTGGTGGCGGGCGCCGTGACGCGCGACCGAGGGTCCTACGACTACCTCGCCGAGTCCATCCGGAGCTGGCCCGACCAGGCGGCCCTCGGCCGCCGGATGATCGACGCCGGCTGGGACCGCGTGTCCTACCGCAACCTCACCGGCGGCATCGTCGCCCTGCACCGGGCCGTGCGCCCGGCCTGACCGCGTCGCGCGGTCCCGACCTCGGGCTTTGACGTCCCCGAGGGCCCCGGCGTATCGTCGCTTCGATCCTGAAACGATTCAAAGACGACGTTCGGCACGACGACGTACGCAGGGAAGGCACGGTCGATGACGACACCACACAGCGCGACGCGCCCGACGCAGGGCGGCGGGACCCGCCTGCACGGCTACCGGGCGACCGTCGCGGTCGCGATGTCCAACTACATCGAGGCGGGCTCGATCATCGCGCTCGCCACCAGCCTCACGCTCTGGCAGGAGCACTTCGGGCTGAGCAACCTCGCCGTCGGGCTCGCCGCGGCCCTGAGCGCCAACGCGTTCGGCGCGGCGGTGGGCGCCATGATCGGCGGGCCGCTCGGCGACCGGTACGGGCGCAAGTTCATCTACACCTACGACCTGCTGCTCTACATGCTCGGCACGGCCTTCATCGTGTTCGCCGGGGCGCCGTGGATGCTGTTCGTCGGCATCGTCCTCACCGGCATCGCCGTGGGCGCGGGCGTGCCCGTCGCGTGGACGTACATCGCGGAGGAGGCCCCCGACGACCAGCGTGCCCGGCACGTCGGCACCGCCCAGCTCGCATGGTCGCTCGGGCCGTTCGTCGGCTTCGTGCTCGCGACGGCGCTGGTCCCGCTCGGCCTGCTGGGAAGCCGCATCATCTTCGCGCACCTGTTCGTCATCGCCTTCGTCACCTGGTGGGTGCGGCGCGGGCTCGCCGAGTCCGACGTCTGGAAGCAGTCGAACGCCAAGCAGGTCGCCCTCGGCCGCAAGCGGCGCGGCTTCCGCGAGCTGATCTCGCACCCGCAGAACGTCAAGGCGCTGCTGTTCCTCGTCGGCGTCTACGCCCTGTGGAACACGGTCGCCGGGCAGGCCGGCATCTTCATGCCCCGCGTCTACCAGACCGCGGGCGTCGAGAGCGCCGTCGCGCAGAACCTGCTGCAGGTGCTGGTGTGGGGCCTGACGTCGGCCGCCACCTTCTGGGGCTTCATGAGGTACGGCGACCGGGTGAGCCGCCGCCTGCTCTACGGCATCGGCGCGGTCATGGCCGTCGCCGCGTGGATGATCCTCGCCTTCGTCCCGCACGTCTCGATGCCCCTGCTCATCGCGTACGCCGTCCTGTGGGGCGTGTCCGCCGGCATCGGCGCGCAGGCGTTCTACGCGCTGTGGACCGCCGAGCTGTTCGCCACGGCGTACCGCGCGTCGGCGCAGGGCGTGCTGTTCTTCGTCGCCCGCATCGCGGTGGGCCTGCTCAGCTACCTGTTCCCGACGATGCTCGCCGAGCGGGGTGTGCCGTTCGTCGGCGGCATCATGGTCGCGCTCCTGGTCGCCTCGCTCGTCATCGGCGTCGTGTGGACCCCCGACACCGCCGGCAAGAGCCTCAAGGAGATCGAGCAGGAGCGCTACGGCGCCGACCTCGACGACGCGGAGGTCTCGGGCGTCCGTTGACGCCATCGTAGGGATCCGTTCGGCAGCGGGTGGGTCAGCTCGGCACGTGGCGGTGCCGAGCTGATC
>NZ_JBHTVC010000043.1:0-37900 GCF_042793275.1 Isoptericola sp. NPDC056578 | reverse complement strand
CCCGCGAGGGTGCCGGGCCGTCGGCGTCCCAGGACCGCCGTCACGACCCGTGGTGGTGCTCCGGGAGGCCGGGGAGGTCCGGCAGGTGGTGATCGCCGTGCGGGACGGCGACCGCACCCGCGTCGGTGTCGGTGAGGCCGGCCGTCGTGGCCGTCGCGACCAGCAGCGCGCCGGCGAACAGGCCGGCCAGGGTCATGGCCGGACCACCGCGGTGCGGCCGGCGAGCGCCGTCCGCCGCCGGCTCGGGGGCGGCGTCGCGCGGCCGGGTTGTCGCGCCGATCGTCGCGGCGCCGGCGAGCTGCAGGGTCGCGGCCGCCACCGCGGCCGCGCCGAAGTGGCCGCCCGGCGCCACGGCGAGGGCGAGGCCGACGACGCTGACGACCGCGAGGACCCCGACCCCCCACCCCGCGGCGGCCTGCCGCGCCCCGCGGGGTACGACGCCGCGCAGGACCAGCAGGGCGACCACCAGCTCCGCCACCCCGGCCATCAGCGCGAGCAGCCCCTGCGGACGGGGGAGCGTGCTCCGCGCCGCGCCCAGGTTCACGAGGCCCGCGCCGAGCAGGGTGAACGCGACGAGGATGCGGCCCGGCGCGGCGATCGCGGTCATGCCGTGGCGACGCCCGCCTCGGCGCGGCGGTCGGCCCCCAGCCCGACGCCGAGCAGCAGGAGCGCGCTGGCCAGGTGCAGCAGGTTGTCGGCGCCGTTCAGCGCGATGATGTTCGCGCCCGTCCCGACGAGGAAGAGGCCGAGGACCCCGACCAGCAGGTAGACGGCGCCGACGGTCACGTTGACGCCCTTGGCCGCAGCGACCGAGCGGGACGCCAGGAGCAGGGCGGCGCCGATCGCGACGTGGATGATGTTGTGCAGCGGGTTCACCTCGAAGAACAGCAGCTTCTCGCCCTCCGTGGCGGCGAAGCCGACGCCTGACGTGACGACGAACCCGGCGAGGCCGACCAGCAGGTAGACGGCGCCGAAGACTGCGGCGAGGAGGCGGTTCGCGGACGAGCCCATGGTGGCTGCTCCTTCTTCTCTCGGGCGCGGGGTGGTCCCGCGCTCGGAGGTGGTTCGGAGCGGTCCGCAGGATGGATGGGGCCGCGTGTATCACGCGGCGCGGGTCGTCCTCTTTCCGGGCGATGACGAGTACGCAGCACCGCACGAGCGCTGCCGGAGGAGGTCCTTGCATGTCGATGCAACTTCCTCCTGCCGCGTCGTCGGGGCGCGCCGTAGGCTCGGAGGTTCCGGGGCGGGGCCGCCCCGGCTTCTCCACGAGCCCTCCCGAGGTGCGAACAGCCATGACACGAGCCACTGAGGAACCGCTCGGTGGGGCGCCCGACGCCGACGAGAGCCTGGGCGACCGGGCCGCGCGGGCGATCCTGGAGTTCCGGGAGGGGCGCACGGACGCCCTGACCGACCTGGTCCGGGAGGCGACGCCGTTGCTGTGGCACACGGTGCGGGCCCAGGGCGTCGACCGGGACGTCGCCGACGACGTGGTGCAGTCCACGTGGGCGGCGCTCGTGCGGCACGCGGACACGATCGCCGAGCCGAAGGCCGTGCTGAAGTGGCTCCTCGTGACGGCCCGCCGGGCCGCCTGGGAGACGGTGCGCAAGGGGCGTGCGGACCTGCGCCGCCGCACCGAGCTGCCGGACGACGTGACCGAGGGCGCCGCGGCGCTGCCGGACGCCCGCCCGGGCCCGGAGGCCGAGGTGCTGACCGACGAGCGCGACCGGATCCTCTGGTCGTCGCTGCGCCGGCTCCCGGAGCGCTGCCAGGAGCTGCTGCGACTCGTCTCGCTCGCCGACCGCCCGGACTACAAGGCGATCTCGGCGTCGATCGGCATGCCGGTGGGAAGCATCGGCGCCACACGGGGACGGTGCCTGGCGAAGCTGCGCGCCGTCCTCACCGAGCAAGGGGATGCCTCGTGGACATGAGCCAGAAGCACGAGAACGCGTGGGGCGAGCCCGTGCCCGGCGAGGACGAGACCCTGGACGCGCACGACGTCGCGGTCCTGGGGCGGCTCGGCCGCGCGGTCGAGGCGGTCGACCCGGTGCCCGAGGGCCTGGTCGAGCGGTCGCTGTTCGCGATGACGCTCGCCCGGCTCGAGGCCGAGGTCATGGAGCTGCAGCAGATCGAGGCCCCCGTCGGGTCCGTGCGCGGCGACGCCCCGCCGCTCGAGGCACGCACCATCACGTTCACGCACGAGCGACTCACCGTGATGATCGCGCTGTCCATCGACGACGACGGCACCCACGTGCGCCTCGACGGCTGGGTCGCACCCGCCGCGACGCTGGTCGTCGAGCTGCGCCAGCCCGGCGGCGAGCGCACCACCACGGCGGACGACGACGGCCGCTTCGCCTTCACCGCCGTCGACCGCGGCCCCACCAGCCTGCTCGTGCGCCTGCCCGACGGCGGCGACGTCACCGTCGCCACGCCGGTCATCGAGCTCTGAGACATCGGGCGCAGAGCGCCCGCCCTGAACGTGCGCCGATCCGGCGCGCCCGTGACGAGGAGGACACGTGACCGAGAGCCCCGTAGGACCGACGCCGAGCCGGCCCGAGCCGACGATCCGGTTCCTGGACCCCAGCACCGCGCGACGGAGTCCCGGGCAGCGCCAGGTCGGGTCGACCTGGTACGTGGCCGATCGTCTCCTGGTCCGTGGAGGCCTTCCTGACTCGATCCGTGGCCGCCTGCGGGCACCAGGTGGCGCCGAGGCGCTGCCGTCGGTGCTCTCCCTGGAGCCGAGCGAGGACGAGGACGCGGCTGCAGGCTTCGAGCGCGCGGCGCGGCGTCAGGGCTGTCACGTCGGGGTCGAGGTCAGGTACCGGCATGGGACCGAGCCCTCCGCGGACGCCGCACCGCTCGATCTGGTGGACGAGGACCTGGGTTTCGTGCTTCGTCTGATCGCGGACCGACCCGACGTGCAGCCCGACGCCTGGGAGGTGCTCGAGGCCGACGCCCGCGACGAGTCGACCCCGTGGTCTCTCAGTCTCGATCACGTCCTGACCGCGCTCCCGTTCACGACGCACCCCTTCACGACCCATCCCTTCACGACGCACCCCTTCACGACGCACCCCTTCACGACGCACCCCTTCACGACCCATCCGTTCACGACCCACCCCATGGCGGCGCAGCCGTTCACGACTCATCCGTTCACCACCCACGGGATGGCGGAGTACGGCGTGCCCGGCAGCGGGGGGAGGTCGCCGGTGGCCTGGCTCGGGGCGCCGCCGGCGGGCCGAGCCCGGGACGACGGCGACGAGTCGCGGACCCCGGACGGGGCGGTCCGCCCGGTGGTCGCGATCGTCGACACCGGGATCGGGACGCATCCGTGGTTCGGCTCCTACGGGCTGGGGAAGGACCCGGACGACGGCAACGGCGTGGTGATCCGCGGAGCGAGCCTGCCCGACGGGCCCATCGGGACGTACCCGGTGCCGCAGCTGCCGGAGGAGGACGCCGAGATCGGTGGCGCGAGCACCGCTCCGCTGACGGGCCCCCTCGACCCCGTCGCGGGACACGGGACGTTCATCGCAGGGATCGTGCACCAGACCTGCCCGGACGCGCGGCTCCTGCCGGTGCGGGTGGTCGGGGGTGCCGGCGCCGCCATCGAGTCCGAGGTGATCGAGTCGCTCCGGCGACTCCTGCGGTTCCACCGCCGAGGGCTCGCGGGGGAGGAGGGCTACGTCGCGGTGGACGTGGTGGTGCTCCCGATGGGCTACTACCACGAGCAGCCCGAGGACCTGCAGTGGGACCACCCTCTGTCCGACGTGCTCGCGCGGCTGCGCGACTCCGGCGTCGCGGTCGTCGTGGCGGCGGGCAACGACGGCGAGACACGTCCTGAGTTCCCGGCTGCCTTCGCGCCCGAGGTGGACCGACGCGCCACTCCTCCACGCATCACCAGCCCGCGGGACACGAGCACGGAGCGGCCCCCCATCCTGGCGGTGGGGGCCGCCAACCCCGACGGCTCGACGGCGTTGTTCTCCAACGACGGGCCCTGGGTGACGTGCGTCCGCCCCGGCGCCGCGGTGGTGAGCACCGTGCCGCGAACTCTCGACGGTCCGAGCACGCCTTCTCTGCGCACGCGGGAGCGGTACGCCGACGCAGTGCGGTCGACGATCGACCCGGAGGGATTCCAGGGAGGATTCGCGACCTGGAGCGGGACGTCGTTCGCCGCGCCGGTCCTCGCGGGTGAGATCGCCCGTGAGCTGCTCGCGGACCGGAGTCGGCGTGCCCGCGCGGCTGACGCTACGCTCACGGAGTCGGTCGACCGGGCCGATCACGGCGATGAGGCGCGGGTGGCGGCGATCTGGCGAGCCATCTCCGGGGCGACGGGAGGCCTGTCGCTCGACGGCACGTCCACCCCGGGGTGATCCACAGGGGGTGAGGCATGAGCGACGCGCTGGCGACGGTCCGCGCCGAGGTCGACGAGATCCGGTCGCACGCGCGCGCTCATCGCCAGTTCTCGAGCACACTCGGCCGCTACGAGGCCGCCCTCGTCCGGCTCGACCGGCTCGAGGGGGAGTCGACGGCGGCGGAGGTCGCCGCGGTCCGCGCCCGGGTCCTCGTGGGTATCGCAGCCTGCGAGGGCGAGCTCGGTGCAGACCGCGAGGTGGTCCTGGCGAAGCTGGCCGCGGCGGCGGCGATGGCGCTCCGCGCCGGCAGCGCGGAGATGGTGGCCCTCGTCCACGCCAACCTCGGCCTGCAGCTGCTGCGGTCGGGGGACCACGACGGCGCGCGGATCGAGCTCGACGCCGCGCTGGACGGCCTTGTCGACGAGGCAGAGATGCTCCCGGTCCTCCTCAACAGGAGCTCCCTCCTGCTCGAGGTCGGTGCGATCGACGATGCCGTCGTCGACCTTCGACGGTGCTTGGAGATCGCTCGCGCGCTGCGGGACGAGCAGGTGGTCCCGATGGCGGAGCACAACCTCGGGTACGCGCAGTTCCTCGCCGGCGACCTCCCGGCGGCCCTGCGAGCGATGGACGCCGCCGCGGAGGCGGCACCGCCCGAGCATGCCGGCGTCGGCCTGATGGACAAGGCGGCGGTGCTCTATGAGGCCGGATTGCTGACGGATGCGGAGGTCGCGCTCCGGACGGCGGCCGGGATCCTCGCCGCCACGGGTGGCGCACGCGACCTGTTGGACGCCGAGCTCGAGCAGGCTCGGTGCCTGGCGGGCCTCGCGAGGTTCTCGGAGGCTGAGGAGCTCGCCGAGCGGGTCCGTAACCGTGCCCGGCGGGCGGGCCACGGGGTCATGGCGCTCCGGGCGGAGGTCGTCGCCTTGGACTCACGGTTCGGGCTCGTCGTCGCGGACGAGCGGCGAGAGCTGCTGCGGCCCCTCGCGCAGGCGGCCGACGAGCTCTGCGCGCGTGTCGAGGACCAGCCCGGCGCGGACCGGGTGCTCATCGACGCCCGGCTGCTCGCCGCGGAGGCATGGGCTCGCGCGGGCAGGTTCACCGAGTCGCAGAAACGCCTCCGCGCCCTGCCACCGCGATCCAGCCTGGCCCTCGGCGCGCGCGTGCGCGGTGAGGTCGTCGCCGCGCTGTGCGGCTTCGGCACGGGGTCTCGGCGTGCAGGTCTGGCGGCCGTCAGACGGGGCTATCGGCTCCTCGCGGTGCAGCGTCAACAGCTCGGGGCGGTCGAGGCGGTGACGGCCGCCGCGGTGCACGGCATCCGGCTGCAGGGGGTCGACATCGACGCGGCGCTGATGTCCGTGTCGCCGGACGCGTTCTTCGACGCCTTGGAGCGCGGGCGTGCGACCTTCGCGGGGTCGGGACGGGTCCGCCCACCGGACGACCAGCAGGCCGCCGAGCTGATCGTGTCGGCACGTCGGCTGATGGAGCGTGCGCGCCTGCTCCGTTCGGACGAGGCCACGACGGATGCCGAGCTGATGCGCGGCGTCGAGATGCATCGCGACGCGCGACGGCTCCAGGACCGGGCGCGGGAACGGACCTGGCACTCGGGCGGCGACCGGGGCGTGCCCTCCCCGGCCACCGCGCGCGGGCTGCGGGCGGAGCTGCGCGCGGCCGGGTCGGACCGGGTGGTCCTCAACCTGACGATGAGCGGCGGCCGCCTGCGCGCCATCCGGCTCGACGGGAGTGGAGCGCGCCTGGTCGATCTCGGCCCGGTGCCCCCTGTCCTCGAGCTGGCGAGACGAGTGCGGGCCGATCAGCAGGCGCTGGCGAACCCGTTGCTGCCCACGCCGTTGCGAGAGGTGGTCCGCGCGTCGGTGCAGGCGGCTCTGCGGCGGCTCGACGCCCTCCTCCTCGGCACGCTCGACGTCGCAGGGCGGGACGTCTACGTCGCGGCGCGCGACCGGCTGGTCTCGCTGCCGTGGGCAGCGCTGCCCTCGCGGCGAGGGCTGTCGACGGTGGTGAACTCGTGGATCGCACGGGGCGAGGCGGACTGGTCCCCCGGACCGGGTCTCTCGGTCGCCGGGTCCGGGCTCGTGCACGGGGTTGCTGAGGCGGAGCAGGTGGCGGCGGTCTGGGGGAGCGGCGCGCGGCTGCTCACCGGCGCGGACGCCGTGTGCGCCGCCGTGGCCGAGGCGGTCGAGGGTGCGCCGGTCGTCCACGTCGCCGCACACGGGACGCATGAACCCGAGAACCCCATGTTCTCGAGCCTGCAGCTGGCGGACGGCCCGCTGTTCGCCCACGAGCTGGACGGGCGGGATCTGTCCAGGTCGGTGCTCGTCCTGTCGGCGTGCGACGTCGGTTCGGCGAGCATCCGGCACGGCGGCGAACCGCTCGGGCTGACGAGCGTGCTGCTGCGCATGGGCGCGCGCGCCGTGATCGCCGCCGTCGCCCCGTTGCGGGACGACGTCGCGGTGCGCGTGATGCCCGTGCTGCACCAGGGGCTGCGCGACGGCCTGCGGCCGGGCGCGGCGCTCGCCCGCGCCGTGGCGGACGAGCCCGAGCCGGTGCCGCTGGTGTGCTTCGGTCCGCTGGTGCTGTGACGTGTCAGCGAGGATGACATGGCGAGTGGTGGGTACCACACGGGATGCGTGCCGAGCACGGCCTGCTGTCATGTAGAGTTCTCGGGTAACCCAAGACCGCCGGTCGTCCGACGCTGCCTGGAACTGATGAGAATCGTTCCGCCCGGGAAGCCGAAGACCGAAGTCCCGTGAGAGTGCGGGGGCCTGCGTAGGTGACACGACGACGACCACACAGCCTGGCTGTGAGCTCCGAGCCCCGTGCGCACCTGCGCCGGGGCTCTTTTCTTTCGCAGGTACCGGTGGCACCACCACCGGAAGGATTGCCATGGCGAGGCCGGACAAGGCAGCCGCTGTCGCGGAGGTCGCGGACAAGTTCCGCGACGCGAACGCGGCCGTGCTGACCGAGTACCGCGGGCTCACCGTCGCGCAGCTCAAGGAGCTGCGTCGGTCGCTCAGCGGCAACGCAACCTACGCCGTGGTGAAGAACACGCTGACGTCCATCGCGGCCAAGGAGGCCGGGATCGACGCGTTCGAGGCCGACCTCAAGGGTCCGTCCGCGATCGCGTTCGTGACCGGCGACCCGGTCGAGGCCGCCAAGGGTCTGCGTGACTTCGCCAAGGCGAACCCTGCACTGGTCATCAAGGGCGGTGTCCTTGACGGGAAGCCGCTGACCGCTGCAGAGGTCACCAAGCTCGCGGACCTCGAGTCCCGCGAGGTCCTGCTGGCCAAGACGGCCGGCGCGATGAAGGCCAAGCTCTTCCAGGCTGCCTACGCCTTCAGCGCGAAGCCGGCCCAGGCCGCTCGCGTCATCGATGCCCTGCGTCAGAAGCAGGAATCGGAGGCCGCTGCCGCCTGACGGCGGTGCGGCAAGCACTACCCCCTCCCTTGCTTCTGCGGGGCCCCCGGCCCCAGGACGCACCAACCGAAAGGAACGCCATCATGGCGAAGCTCAGCACCGACGAGCTCCTGGCCGCCTTCGAGGAGCTCACGCTCATCGAGCTCAACGAGTTCGTGAAGGCCTTCGAGGACAAGTTCGAGGTCACCGCCGCTGCTCCCGCCGCCGTCGCGGTTGCCGCCCCCGCCGCCGGCGGTGCCGGTGGCGCCGAGGCCGCCGAGGAGAAGACCGAGTTCGACGTCATCCTCGAGGCCGCCGGCGACAAGAAGATCCAGGTCATCAAGGAGGTGCGCGCGCTCACGTCCCTCGGCCTGAAGGAGGCCAAGGACCTGGTCGACGGCGCCCCGAAGCCGGTCCTGGAGGCCGCGAACAAGGAGACGGCCGACAAGGCCAAGGCTGCCCTCGAGGGCGCCGGCGCCACCGTCACCGTCAAGTGATCGCCGCGGCCTAGCCGCGCATCGCTTCCGCGAGGCCCGCATCCCTTCGGGGGTGCGGGCCTCGCTGCGTCCGCACGACGTCGCGGGGGGTCGCGGGGGGTCGCGGGGGAGCGGACCGGTTGTGGAGGTGTGGTGTCGTGACCGACGTCGCGCGCCGATGCCTGGCCGGGGCCGCTTATCACGGGTTAGGCTGGTCCGACAACCGTTTCTTGGGCGGCATATGGCGGCCACCGAGACAACGTCCTCAAAGACCCAGAACCGAGGGCGTCCGCTCGTGTGCCCGCGCGAGTTGGACAAACGATGAAGTTCTGGCTACGCTAGCGCTTTGCGCTCGCTTGTGCCCCGACGCCTCCCCGCTGACGAAGCCACCGCCCCCGTGATCACGTCTTCGTGACCCCTGGGCCGGTTCCTCCCGCCGCGGTCCGGCGCCTGCAGCCTCGCTGAGCGTACAGCGTGCCATCGAACTGCAGGGAAGGACCCCTCTTGGCTGCCTCGCGCACCCCTTCTGTTCCGTCCGCCGACGCTATCGCGAACCGCACCGCTTCCCGCCGCGTCTCCTTCGCCAAGATCTACGAGCCGCTCGAGGTCCCCGACCTCCTCGGGCTGCAGACCGAGAGCTTCGACTGGCTCCTCGGCAGCCCTGCCTGGCAGGCCCGGGTCGAGGCGGCCACCGCCGCCGGCCGCTCCGACGTCCCCGCGACGTCGGGCCTCGAGGAGATCTTCGAGGAGATCTCGCCGATCGAGGACTTCGGCCAGTCGATGTCCCTCTCCTTCTCGAACCACCGCTTCGAGCCGCCGAAGTACACCGCGGACGAGTGCAAGGAGAAGGACTTCACCTTCGCCGCCCCGCTGTTCGTGACGGCCGAGTTCGTGAACTACACGACCGGTGAGATCAAGAGCCAGACGGTCTTCATGGGTGACTTCCCGCTCATGACCGCGCGCGGCACGTTCATCATCAACGGCACCGAGCGCGTCGTCGTCTCGCAGCTGGTCCGTTCCCCGGGCGTCTACTTCGAGCGCACCCCCGACAAGACGAGCGACAAGGACGTCTTCTCGGCGAAGGTCATCCCGTCGCGCGGCGCCTGGCTCGAGTTCGAGATCGACAAGCGCGACGCCGTCGGCGTGCGCGTCGACCGCAAGCGCAAGCAGCCCGTCACCGTCCTGCTGAAGGCCCTCGGCCTCACCGAGGCGGAGATCCGCGAGGAGTTCGCGGACTTCCCGTCCGTGCTCGACACCCTCGAGAAGGACCACGTCCACACGCAGGACGAGGCCCTCGTCGACCTGTACCGCAAGATCCGTCCGGGCGAGCCGCCCACGGTCGAGGCCGGGCGCGCGCTGCTCGAGAACTTCTACTTCAACCCGAAGCGCTACGACCTCGCGAAGGTCGGTCGCTACAAGATCAGCAAGAAGCTGGGTGTCGACGCGCCGCTGGCGGACTCGACGCTGTCCGTGACCGACGTCGTCGCGACGATCAAGTACCTGGCCGCGCTGCACGCCGACCTGGTGACCATCCCCGGCACCCGCGACGGCCAGCCGACCGAGGTCCGCGTCGAGACCGACGACATCGACCACTTCGGCAACCGTCGCATCCGCGCCGTCGGCGAGCTCATCCAGAACCAGGTGCGCACGGGCCTGTCCCGCATGGAGCGCGTGGTCCGTGAGCGCATGACGACGCAGGACGTCGAGGCGATCACGCCGCAGACGCTGATCAACATCCGCCCCGTGGTGGCGTCGATCCGCGAGTTCTTCGGCACCTCGCAGCTGTCGCAGTTCATGGACCAGAACAACCCGCTCGCGGGCCTGACGCACAAGCGTCGTCTGAACGCCCTCGGCCCGGGTGGTCTGTCCCGCGACCGCGCCGGCATGGAGGTCCGTGACGTCCACCCGTCGCACTACGGCCGCATGTGCCCGATCGAGACCCCTGAGGGCCCGAACATCGGCCTCATCGGCTCGCTCGCGTCGTTCGGTCGCATCAACCCGTTCGGCTTCATCGAGACGCCGTACCGCAAGGTCACCGACGGCAAGGTCACGGACGAGATCGTCTACCTGACCGCCGACGACGAGGACCGGCACATCATCGCCCAGGCGAACACCGAGCTCGCCGTGGACGGCACGTTCCTCAACGACCGCGTCCTGGTGCGTACCAAGGGCGGCGAGACCGACGACCTGCCGCCGGCCGAGATCGACTACATGGACGTCTCGCCGCGCCAGATGGTGTCCGTCGCGACGGCGCTCATCCCGTTCCTCGAGCACGACGACGCGAACCGCGCGCTCATGGGCGCGAACATGCAGCGCCAGGCCGTGCCGCTGGTGCGCTCCGAGGCGCCGCTGGTCGGCACCGGCATGGAGCGTCGTGCGGCGGTCGACGCCGGCGACGTCATCGTGGCGACCAAGCCCGGCGTGGTCACCGAGGTGTCCGCGGACCTGGTCCTCGTCGCGAACGACGACGGCACCACGGGCTCGTACCGTGCGGCGAAGTTCCGCCGCTCGAACCAGGGCACCAGCTACAACCAGCGCGTGCTCGTGGACGAGGGCCAGCGGGTCGAGGTCGGCTCCGTGCTGGCCGACGGCCCGGCGACCGACGAGGGCGACCTCGCGCTCGGCCGCAACCTGCTCGTCGCGTTCATGTCGTGGGAGGGCCACAACTACGAGGACGCGATCATCCTGTCGCAGCGCCTCGTGGAGGACGACGTCCTGTCCTCGATCCACATCGAGGAGCACGAGGTCGACGCCCGCGACACCAAGCTCGGGCCCGAGGAGATCACGCGGGACATCCCGAACGTCTCCGAGGACGTCCTGGCGGACCTCGACGAGCGCGGCATCATCCGCATCGGTGCCGAGGTCGGCGCGGGCGACGTCCTGGTCGGCAAGGTCACCCCGAAGGGCGAGACCGAGCTGACCCCGGAGGAGCGCCTGCTGCGCGCCATCTTCGGCGAGAAGGCCCGCGAGGTGCGCGACACGTCCCTCAAGGTGCCCCACGGCGAGCAGGGCACGGTCATCGGCGTCCGCGAGTTCAACCGCGAGGACGGCGACGAGCTGCCCGCCGGCGTGAACCAGCTGGTCCGCGTCTACATCGCCCAGCGCCGCAAGATCACCGTCGGCGACAAGCTCGCCGGCCGTCACGGCAACAAGGGCGTCATCTCGAAGATCCTGCCGCAGGAGGACATGCCGTTCCTCCCCGACGGCACGCCGGTCGACGTCATCCTCAACCCGCTGGGCGTGCCCGGCCGCATGAACGTCGGCCAGGTCCTCGAGACGCACCTCGGGTGGGTCGCGAGCCGCGGCTGGGACATCGAGCTGGCCGAGGGCAAGGACCTCTCCTGGAAGGAGACCCTGCCCGAGGTCGCGTCGAAGTCGGAGCCGGGGACCCCGGTGGCGACGCCGGTGTTCGACGGCCTCGAGGAGTCGGGCCTGCGCGGCCTGCTCTCCACGACGCTGCCGAACCGCGACGGCGACCGCATGGTCGCGACCGACGGCAAGGCCCGGCTGTTCGACGGCCGCTCCGGCGAGCCGTTCCCGGACCCGGTGTCGGTGGGCTACATGTACATCCTCAAGCTCCACCACCTGGTCGACGACAAGATCCACGCGCGCTCGACCGGCCCGTACTCGATGATCACGCAGCAGCCGCTGGGTGGTAAGGCGCAGTTCGGCGGCCAGCGCTTCGGCGAGATGGAGGTGTGGGCCCTCGAGGCGTACGGCGCGGCCTACACGCTCCAGGAGCTGCTCACCATCAAGTCCGACGACGTCCCGGGCCGCGTGAAGGTCTACGAGGCGATCGTCAAGGGCGAGAACATCCCCGACTCGGGCATCCCGGAGTCCTTCAAGGTGCTCCTCAAGGAGATGCAGTCGCTGTGCCTGAACGTCGAGGTGCTCTCGAGCGACGGGACCTCCATCGAGATGAAGGAGTCCGACGACGAGGTGTACCGCGCCGCGGAGGAGCTGGGCATCGATCTGTCGCGCCGCCCCAACTCGGCCGCCACGGTCGACGAGATCTGATCCAGCGACCAGCTGAACTCCACGGACATTCGAAAGCTTTGAGGAAGTAGGACATCTTGCTCGACGTCAACGTCTTCGACGAGCTGCGTATCGGCCTGGCCACGGCCGACGACATCCGTGCCTGGTCGCACGGAGAGGTCAAGAAGCCCGAGACCATCAACTACCGCACCCTGAAGCCGGAGAAGGACGGGCTCTTCTGCGAGAAGATCTTCGGCCCCACCCGGGACTGGGAGTGCTACTGCGGCAAGTACAAGCGCGTGCGCTTCAAGGGCATCATCTGCGAGCGCTGCGGCGTCGAGGTGACGCGCTCGAAGGTGCGCCGTGAGCGCATGGGCCACATCGAGCTCGCCGCCCCGGTCACGCACATCTGGTTCTTCAAGGGTGTGCCGTCGCGCCTCGGCTACCTGCTGGACCTGGCCCCGAAGGACCTGGAGAAGGTCATCTACTTCGCGGCCTACATGGTCACGTGGGTCGACGACGAGGCCCGCCACGAGGACCTCCCGAACCTCCAGAACGAGATCGACCTGGAGAAGAAGGAGATCTCGGACCGCCGCGACAACGACATCAACACCCGTGCCGCCAAGCTCGAGGCCGACCTGGCCGAGCTGGAGGCCGAGGGCGCCAAGGCCGACGCGCGCCGCAAGGTGCGCGACTCCGCCGAGCGCGAGATGGCGCAGCTGCGCAAGCGTGCCGACCAGGAGCTGGACCGCCTCGAGCAGGTCTGGGACCGGTTCAAGAACCTCAAGGTCGCGGACCTCGAGGGCGACGAGATGCTGTACCGCCAGCTCGTCGACCGGTACGGCACGTACTTCGAGGGCTCGATGGGCGCCGCGGCGATCCAGAAGCGCCTCGAGAGCTTCGACCTGGACGCCGAGGCCCAGTCGCTGCGGGAGACCATCCGCACCGGCAAGGGTCAGCGCAAGACGCGCGCGCTCAAGCGCCTGAAGGTCGTCAACGCGTTCCTCACGACGACCAACTCGCCCACGGCGATGGTGCTCGACGCCGTCCCGGTCATCCCGCCGGACCTGCGCCCGATGGTGCAGCTCGACGGCGGCCGGTTCGCGACGTCGGACCTCAACGACCTGTACCGGCGCGTGATCAACCGCAACAACCGGCTCAAGCGCCTGCTCGACCTGGGTGCGCCGGAGATCATCGTCAACAACGAGAAGCGGATGCTCCAGGAGGCCGTGGACTCGCTGTTCGACAACGGTCGCCGTGGCCGCCCGGTCACGGGCCCGGGCAACCGCCCGCTGAAGTCGATCTCCGACATGCTCAAGGGCAAGCAGGGCCGGTTCCGCCAGAACCTGCTCGGCAAGCGCGTCGACTACTCGGGCCGTTCGGTCATCGTGGTCGGCCCGCAGCTCAAGCTGCACCAGTGCGGCCTGCCCAAGCAGATGGCGCTCGAGCTGTTCAAGCCGTTCGTCATGAAGCGGCTCGTCGAGCTCAACCACGCGCAGAACATCAAGAGCGCCAAGCGCATGGTGGAGCGCACCCGCGGCGAGGTCTGGGACGTGCTGGAGGAGGTCATCCAGGAGCACCCGGTGCTGCTGAACCGTGCCCCCACCCTGCACCGCCTCGGCATCCAGGCGTTCGAGCCGCAGCTCGTCGAGGGCAAGGCCATCCACCTGCACCCGCTCGTGTGCGCCGCGTTCAACGCGGACTTCGACGGCGACCAGATGGCGGTCCACCTGCCCCTGAGCGCGGAGGCGCAGGCCGAGGCCCGCATCCTCATGCTCTCGAGCAACAACATCCTCAAGCCGTCGGACGGCCGTCCGGTGACCATGCCCTCGCAGGACATGATCATCGGTCTGCACCACCTCACCTCGGACCGCCCCGGCGCGACGGGGGAGGGGCGCGTGTTCTCCTCGCAGGCCGAGGCGATCATGGCGCTCGACCGTGGTGCGCTGGACCTCAACGCCACGATCAAGATGCGGATGTCGGACCTCGTGCCCCCGACAAAGGGCTTCGAGGCGCCGGAGGGCTGGGAGCCCGGGCAGCCGCTGCTGTTCGAGACCACCCTGGGCCGCACGATCTTCAACGAGGCGCTCCCGATCGACTACCCGTTCCAGAACGGCGTCGTCGGCAAGAAGGAGCTCTCGACGATCGTCAACGACCTGGCGGAGCGCTACCCGAAGGTCGACGTCGCCACGTCGCTCGACGCGCTGAAGGACGCCGGCTACCGGTGGGCCACGCGCTCGGGCGTCACGATCGCGATCTCCGACGTCGCGATGCCGGAGGTCAAGAACGACATCCTGGACGAGCACGAGCAGCGTGCCCTCAAGGTCCAGGACCAGTTCGACAAGGGTCTGATCACCGACGACGAGCGCCGTCAGGAGCTCATCGAGATCTGGACCCAGGCCACCGACAAGATCGCGTCGGTCATGCGCGAGAACCTCGAGAGCAACTCGCGGAACACGCTGTACCGCATGGTGTCCTCGGGCGCCCGTGGTAACTGGATGCAGGTGCGTCAGATCGCCGGTATGCGCGGCCTCGTGGCGAACCCGAAGGGCGAGATCATCCCCCGCCCGATCAAGTCCAACTACCGCGAGGGCCTGTCCGTCCTCGAGTACTTCATCGCCTCGCACGGTGCCCGCAAGGGTCTGGCCGACACGGCGCTGCGTACCGCGGACTCCGGCTACCTCACCCGTCGTCTGGTCGACGTGTCGCAGGACGTCATCATCCGCGAGGAGGACTGCGGCACCGAGCGCGGCCTCACGCTGCCCGTCGCCGAGCGCATCGGCGACGTGCTGGTGCCGCACCCGCGCGTCGAGACGAGCATCTACTCGCGCACGTTCGCGACGGACGTCGTGGACGCGGACGGCAACGTCGTGGCCGAGGCGGGCTCGGACGCGGGCGACGTGATCATCGACCAGGTGATCGCCGCCGGCATCGAGAACGTCAAGGTCCGCTCCGTGCTGACCTGCGAGTCGCGCGTCGGCACCTGCGCCAAGTGCTACGGCCGCTCCCTGGCCACCGGCAAGCTGGTGGACATCGGCGAGGCCGTCGGCATCATCGCCGCGCAGTCGATCGGTGAGCCGGGCACGCAGCTGACGATGCGTACCTTCCACACCGGTGGTGTCGCCTCCGCGGAGGACATCACGCAGGGTCTGCCCCGTGTCACCGAGCTGTTCGAGGCCCGCACCCCCAAGGGTGAGGCCCCGATCGCGGAGTACACCGGCACCGTGGCGATCGAGGACACGGAGCGCACGCGCCACCTGGTCCTCACGCCGGCCGACGGCGGCGAGGAGATCCGCTACCCGGTGACCAAGCGTGCCCGCCTCCTGATCGCCGACGGCGAGCAGGTCCAGGTCGGCACCCAGCTGGTCCAGGGCGCCGTCGACCCGAAGAAGGTGCTGCGCATCCTCGGCCCGCGTGCCACGCAGAAGCACCTGGTGGACGAGGTCCAGGAGACCTACCGCTCGCAGGGCGTGGACATCCACGACAAGCACATCGAGGTCATCGTGCGGCAGATGCTGCGTCGCGTGACCGTGCTCGACTCGGGTGACTCGCACCTGCTGCCGGGCGAGCTCGCGGAGCGGACCCGCTTCGAGGACGCGAACCGTCGTGCGGTGGCGGAGGGTGGCCAGCCGGCCTCCGGCCGTCCGGAGCTCATGGGCATCACGAAGGCCTCGCTCGCCACCGACTCGTGGCTCTCGGCCGCCTCCTTCCAGGAGACGACCCGGGTGCTCACCGAGGCGTCGATGAGCGGTCGTCGTGACCCGCTGCTGGGCCTCAAGGAGAACGTCATCCTCGGTAAGCTCATCCCCGCCGGCACGGGCCTGCCCCGCTACCGGAACATCGAGGTCGAGCCGACCGAGCAGGCCAAGGCCGAGCTCTACCCGAGCTTCGGCTACGACGAGATCGACTTCCCGACGCTCGGCATGGGCTCGGGCGAGGCGATCCCGCTGGAGGACCTGGACTTCGGAGACTTCCGCTGATCCGCTGATCCTCACCACGAGGTAGTCCGGGAGGGGCGCACGTCACAGCGTGCGCCCCTCCCGTTCCTTTGACCCCGCTTGCTTCCGCGGGTAATCTTGGAAGCCGTGCCCGTGCCGTCGCGCGCGCATCCCGCTGTCAGCCCAGAGCCTCACCGCTCGGGCCGGCTGCCGGAGGCGCCGCCGACCTGAGCGCACAGGTACCCCGGGAAGATCGCTCGGACTGTCCGTCAGGACGGGGGAGCTGACCCGGGCCATCGAGCCGGTGGTAAGTGGCGTTGCGGTCCGTGAGGGCCGCGGGTGCCGCATGCGATCGGCGCGCACCAGCCAGACAGACCACCGTCGGGGGCCGGCCGGCCCTCGAGAGCTCGAGAAGACGACGGAGACGTAGTGCCTACGATCCAGCAGCTCGTCCGCAAGGGCCGGAGCACGAAGGCCGTGGCGTCGAAGACGCCCGCCCTCAAGGCCTCCCCCCAGCGGCGCGGCGTGTGCACGCGCGTGTACACCACCACCCCCAAGAAGCCGAACTCCGCGCTCCGCAAGGTCGCGCGCGTCAAGCTGTCCTCCGGTACCGAGGTCACGGCGTACATCCCCGGCGTCGGCCACAACCTGCAGGAGCACTCGATCGTGCTCGTGCGCGGCGGCCGTGTGAAGGACCTTCCCGGTGTCCGCTACAAGATCGTGCGCGGCGCGCTCGACACGCAGGGCGTGAAGAACCGCAAGCAGGCCCGCAGCAAGTACGGCGCGAAGAAGGAGAAGGCCTGATGCCTCGCAAGGGTCCGGCCCCCAAGCGGCCGCTCATCGTCGACCCCGTCTACGGGTCGCCCGTCGTCACGCAGCTGATCAACAAGGTCCTGCTCGACGGCAAGAAGTCCACCGCCGAGGCGATCGTCTACGGCGCCCTCGAGGGCGTCCGTGCCAAGACGGACCAGGACCCGGTCGTCGTGCTCAAGCGCGCGCTGGAGAACGTCCGCCCGGCCCTCGAGGTCCGCTCCCGCCGCGTCGGTGGCGCCACCTACCAGGTGCCGGTCGAGGTGCGCCCCGTGCGTTCCACGACGCTCGCGCTGCGCTGGCTCACGGACTTCTCGCGCGCCCGTCGCGAGAAGACGATGACCGAGCGCCTCATGAACGAGATCCTCGACGCCTCCAACGGCCTCGGTGCCGCGGTGAAGCGCCGCGAGGACATGCACAAGATGGCCGACTCGAACAAGGCCTTCGCGCACTACCGCTGGTGATGCGCACGGACGGCCCCGGGTGACCCCCGGGGCCGTCCGAGGATCCGGAACCGGCCGGCAGCCGGCCCTCCGGCCCGGCTTCCGACCTTCCACCGACAAGGGGTAAGACACCGTGGCACTCGACGTGCTGACCGACCTGAACAAGGTCCGCAACATCGGCATCATGGCCCACATCGATGCCGGCAAGACCACCACCACCGAGCGCATCCTGTTCTACACCGGTGTGAACTACAAGATCGGTGAGACGCACGACGGTGCGTCGACGATGGACTGGATGGAGCAGGAGCAGGAGCGCGGCATCACGATCACGTCCGCCGCGACGACCTGCTACTGGAAGAACAACCAGATCAACATCATCGACACCCCGGGTCACGTGGACTTCACCGTCGAGGTCGAGCGCTCGCTGCGCGTGCTCGACGGTGCCGTCGCGGTGTTCGACGGCAAGGAGGGCGTGGAGCCCCAGTCGGAGACCGTGTGGCGTCAGGCCGACAAGTACGACGTGCCGCGCATCTGCTTCGTCAACAAGATGGACAAGCTGGGCGCCGACTTCTACTTCACGGTCGACACGATCGTCAACCGTCTCAAGGCGAAGCCGCTGGTCATCCAGCTGCCGATCGGTGCCGAGAACGACTTCGAGGGCGTCGTCGACCTGCTCGAGATGAAGGCGCTCACCTGGCGCGGTGACACCAAGATGGGTGAGGAGTACGCGGTCGAGGAGATCCCGGCCGACCTCGTCGAGAAGGCCGAGCAGTACCGGGCCGAGCTCGTCGAGGCCGTCGCCGAGGCCGACGACGAGCTGCTCGAGAAGTTCCTCGGTGGCGAGGAGCTCACGATCGCCGAGATCAAGTCCGGCATCCGCAAGCTCGTCATCCGGTCCGAGGCCTTCCCGGTCCTGTGCGGCTCGGCGTTCAAGAACAAGGGCGTGCAGCCCATGCTCGACGCCGTCATCGACTACCTGCCGACCCCGCTCGACGTCCCGGCCGTCCAGGGCCACGACGTCAAGGACGCGGAGAAGGTCATCGAGCGTCGTCCGGACGAGACGGAGCCGTTCTCGGCCCTCGCGTTCAAGGTCGCCACGCACCCGTTCTTCGGCAAGCTCACCTACGTCCGCGTCTACTCGGGCAAGGTCGCGCAGGGCGCCCAGGTCCAGAACTCGACCAAGGGCAAGAAGGAGCGCATCGGGAAGCTCTTCCAGATGCACTCCAACAAGGAGAACCCGGTCGAGGAGGCGCACGCCGGGCACATCTACGCCTTCATCGGGCTCAAGGACGTCACCACCGGTGACACGCTCTGCGACCCGGCGAACCCGGTCATCCTCGAGTCGATGACCTTCCCGGAGCCGGTCATCGACGTGGCCATCGAGCCGAAGACGAAGGCCGACCAGGAGAAGCTCTCCACGGCGATCCAGAAGCTCGCCCAGGAGGACCCGACCTTCCGCGTCAAGCTGGACGAGGAGACCGGCCAGACCGTCATCGGCGGCATGGGCGAGCTCCACCTCGACATCCTCGTCGACCGCATGCGTCGCGAGTTCAAGGTCGAGGCGAACGTCGGCAAGCCGCAGGTCGCGTACCGCGAGACGATCCGCCGCACCGCGGAGAAGATCGACTACACGCACAAGAAGCAGACCGGTGGCTCGGGCCAGTTCGCCAAGGTCCAGGTGACCTTCGAGCCGCTCGAGACGACCGAGGGCGAGCTCTACGAGTTCGCCAACGCCGTCACCGGTGGCCGCATCCCGCGTGAGTACATCCCGTCCGTGGACGCCGGTATCCAGTCGGCGATGCAGCAGGGTGTGCTGGCCGGGTTCCCCGTGGTGGGGGTCAAGGCCACGCTGCTCGACGGCGCGTACCACGACGTCGACTCCTCGGAGATGGCGTTCAAGATCGCCGGCTCGATGGTCTTCAAGGAGGGCATCAAGCGGGCCGACCCGGTCATCCTCGAGCCCGTCATGGCCGTCGAGGTCCGGACGCCCGAGGAGTACATGGGTGACGTGATCGGCGACATCAACTCGCGTCGTGGGATGATCCAGTCCATGGAGGACGCGACCGGTGTCAAGGTCGTGCGTGCCCAGGTACCGTTGAGCGAGATGTTCGGGTACATCGGTGACCTGCGTTCCAAGACGCAGGGCCGCGCGGTGTACTCGATGCAGTTCGACAGCTACGCCGAGGTTCCTCGCAACGTTGCTGACGAGATCATCAAGAAGACCCGGGGCGAGTGAGTCCCCACAGGTCGACGACCTAGCACAACCATCAACCTGTAGGAAACCCCCGTCGCCCCGCGGGATGTAGGCTCTCTCGCCGAGTCTCGCAACGTTCGGGAACATCTACCCAAGTCCCAGGAGGACCCCAGTGGCTAAGGCCAAGTTCGAGCGGACCAAGCCGCACGTCAACATCGGCACGATCGGGCACGTCGACCACGGCAAGACGACGCTGACCGCCGCGATCTCGAAGACGCTTGCGGACACGTACCCCGACCTGCCGGCGAACACGCAGCGCAACTTCGACGAGATCGACGCCGCGCCGGAGGAGAAGCAGCGCGGTATCACGATCAACATCGCGCACATCGAGTACGAGACGCCCAAGCGTCACTACGCGCACGTCGATGCTCCGGGTCACGCCGACTACATCAAGAACATGATCACCGGTGCCGCCCAGATGGACGGCGCGATCCTGGTGGTCGCGGCGACCGACGGTCCGATGGCCCAGACGCGCGAGCACGTGCTGCTGGCCCGCCAGGTGGGCGTGCCCTACCTGCTGGTCGCGCTGAACAAGGCCGACATGGTCGACGACGAGGAGATCCTCGAGCTCGTCGAGATGGAGGTCCGCGAGCTGCTGTCGTCGCAGGAGTTCGACGGCGACAACGCTCCGGTCGTGCGCGTCTCCGGCCTCAAGGCCCTCGAGGGTGACCCCGAGTGGACCAAGAAGGTCCTGGAGCTCATGGAGGCCGTGGACGAGAACGTCCCCGACCCGGTCCGCGAGCTCGACAAGCCCTTCCTCATGCCGATCGAGGACGTCTTCACCATCACCGGCCGCGGCACCGTCGTGACCGGCAAGGTGGAGCGTGGCACGCTCGACGTCAACTCCGAGGTCGAGATCGTCGGTATCCGCCAGCCGCAGAAGACCACGGTCACCGGTATCGAGACGTTCCACAAGCAGATGGACCAGGCCCAGGCCGGCGACAACACCGGTCTGCTCCTGCGCGGCATCAAGCGCGAGGACGTCGAGCGCGGCCAGGTCGTCGTGAAGCCGGGTTCGATCACCCCGCACACCGACTTCGAGGCTCAGGTCTACATCCTGGGCAAGGACGAGGGTGGCCGTCACAACCCGTTCTACTCGAACTACCGTCCGCAGTTCTACTTCCGCACCACGGACGTCACCGGTGTCATCACGCTGCCCGAGGGCACCGAGATGGTCATGCCGGGCGACAACACCGAGATGACGGTCGCGCTGATCCAGCCGATCGCCATGGAGGAGGGTCTCGGCTTCGCCATCCGTGAGGGTGGCCGCACGGTCGGTTCCGGCCGTGTCACCAAGATCATCAAGTGACCTGCTGACCCTCAGCTGATCACCTGAGCGCAGGAGGCCCGGGCCCTGTACGGGGCCCGGGCCTCCGGTGCGTCCGGCGTCACAGCGGGAGAACCTCGTTCCGGCTTGGAATCACGGGGTTCCCTGTGGCAAGATGTTCAGGTTGCCTGTCACGGGCGCGTTCTTTCTCGTGTCGAACAGTGTGTAGCACCACGGTGCGTGCACCGGTCCGGTCTTCCGGAGCGGTCCACCCGCCTGGAGCGGTCCCCCTCCCTCAGGGAGGGGTCGCGGGGTTGCCGGCTGTCGACGCGCATGAGCGCCCCGCGGGACACACGTCTCGACAGGCCAGACAAACGTCGTGGTCCGCCTCGCGGACCACAATCAACGGCCCCACGCCGGTTCGGTGTGTGCCCGGGTGCGTCGCCTAGCGCGACACGCCCGAGCGCGGGGGTCGGACAGTAGCGGTTCGAGAGAGAGAGTCAGACGACGCCATGGCGGGACAGAAGATCCGCATCCGGCTCAAGTCCTACGACCACGAGGTCATCGACAGCTCGGCGCGCAAGATCGTCGACACGGTGACGCGCGCTGGTGCGACGGTCGTGGGTCCGGTGCCGCTGCCGACGGAGAAGAACGTCTTCACCGTCATCCGGTCGCCTCACAAGTACAAGGACAGCCGCGAGCACTTCGAGATGCGCACGCACAAGCGGCTCATCGACATCATCGATCCCACGCCGAAGGCCGTCGACTCGCTCATGCGGATCGACCTGCCTGCCGACGTGAACATCGAGATCAAGCTCTGAGGCTGGGATAGATATGACCAACCAGCAGAAGAACGTGACCGCGGTGCTCGGCACCAAGCTCGGCATGACGCAGCTGTGGGACGACGCGGGTCGCCTCGTCCCCGTCACCGTCGTGGCCGTCCCGACCAACGTCGTGACGCAGGTTCGCGCCGCGGACGCCGACGGCTACGCCGCCGTGCAGCTCGCCGCCGGCCAGATCGACCCGCGCAAGGTCACCAAGCCGCTCAAGGGCCACTTCGCGAAGGCCGGCGTCACGCCGCGTCGTCACGTCGCCGAGGTCCGCACCGAGGACGCCGCCGAGTACACGCTCGGCCAGGAGATCACCGCCGCCGCCTTCGAGGCCGGCACCGTGGTCGACGTCGTCGGCACCACCAAGGGCAAGGGCACCGCCGGTGTCATGAAGCGTCACGGCTTCTCCGGCGTCGGCGCCTCCCACGGTGCCCACCGCAACCACCGCAAGGCCGGCTCGATCGGTGGCGCCTCGACGCCGTCGCGCGTGTTCAAGGGTCTGCGGATGGCCGGTCGCATGGGCCACGAGCGCATGACCGTCCAGAACCTGACCGTCCACGCGGTCGACGCCGAGAAGGGTCTGCTGCTCGTCAAGGGCGCAGTTCCCGGCCCCAAGGGTGGCGTCGTCGTCGTGCGTACCGCTGCGAAGGGTGCGTGACCCCATGGCCAACCAGACCGTCGACGTGCTCGACGCCCAGGGCAAGAAGGCCGGCACCGCCGACCTTCCCGCCGAGGTGTTCGACGTCGCAACCAACGTCCCGCTGATCCACCAGGTGGTCGTGGCGCAGCGCGCCGCCGCCCGCCAGGGCACGCACGCCACCAAGACCCGCGGCGAGGTCCGCGGCGGTGGCCGCAAGCCGTACAAGCAGAAGGGCACCGGCCGCGCCCGTCAGGGTTCGACCCGCGCCCCGCAGTTCGCCGGCGGTGGCACCGTCCACGGCCCGCAGCCGCGCAAGTACGACCAGCGGACCCCGAAGAAGATGAAGGCCGCCGCTCTCCGCGGTGCCCTGTCCGACCGGGCTCGCGCCGGCCGTGTCCACGTGGTCTCCGGCTTCGGTCTCGACGGTGCGCCGTCGACCAAGACCGCGGTCAAGACGCTCGCCGCACTCACCGAGCGCACCCACGTCCTCGTGGTCACCGAGCGCTCGGACGAGCTGACGATCCTGTCGCTCCGCAACGTCGAGCAGGTCCACCTGCTGACCGCGGACCAGCTCAACACCTACGACGTGCTCGTCTCCGACGACGTCGTCTTCACCGAGGGCGCGCTCGCCGCGTTCCTCGCCGGCCCGGCCACGGGCAAGAGCGTGAAGGCCGTCGCCACGGAGTCCGAGGCGGCCGAGACCGAGGAGGCCACCAAGTGACCGCCGTGACGAAGGACCCGCGCGACATCCTGATCGCGCCGGTCGTCTCCGAGAAGTCCTACAACCTCCTCGACGAGGGCAAGTACACCTTCGTCGTGGACCCGCGGGCCAACAAGACCGAGATCAAGATCGCGGTCGAGCAGGTCTTCGGCGTCAAGGTCGACTCGGTCAACACGATCAACCGCAAGGGCAAGGCGCGTCGCACGCGCTTCGGCCTGGGCAAGCGCAAGGACACGAAGCGCGCGATCGTGACCCTCCGTGAGGGCACGATCGACATCTTCGGCGGTCCGGCTTCCTGAGGCGCAGAGAGCAGATCGAGGACTAACCCATGGGAATCCGTAAGTACAAGCCGACGACGCCCGGACGCCGCGGCTCCAGCGTCGCCGACTTCGTCGAGATCACGCGCTCCGAGCCGGAGAAGTCTCTGGTCCGTCCGCTGTCCAAGACGGGTGGGCGCAACAACTCCGGTCGCATCACGACCCGTCACAAGGGCGGTGGCCACAAGCGTGCCTACCGCGTGATCGACTTCCGTCGTCACGACAAGGACGGCGTGCCCGCCAAGGTCGCGCACATCGAGTACGACCCGAACCGCACGGCTCGGATCGCGCTCCTGCACTACGCGGACGGCACGAAGCGCTACATCATCGCGCCGAACAAGCTGTCGCAGGGCGACGTCGTCGAGGCCGGTGCCGGCGCCGACATCAAGCCCGGCAACAACCTGCCGCTGCGCAACATCCCGACCGGTACGGTCATCCACGCCGTCGAGCTCCGCCCCGGTGGCGGCGCGAAGATCGCCCGCTCCGCGGGTGCCTCCGTGCAGCTCGTCGCGAAGGACGGCCCGTACGCGCAGCTGCGCATGCCGTCCGGCGAGATCCGCAACGTCGACCTGCGCTGCCGCGCCACGGTCGGCGAGGTGGGCAACGCCGAGCAGTCGAACATCAACTGGGGCAAGGCCGGCCGCATGCGGTGGAAGGGCGTCCGCCCGACCGTCCGTGGCGTGGTCATGAACCCGGTCGACCACCCGCACGGTGGTGGTGAGGGCAAGACCTCCGGTGGTCGCCACCCGGTCAGCCCGTGGGGCCAGCCCGAGGGCCGGACCCGCCGCCCGAACAAGCCGAGCGACAAGCTGATCGTCCGCCGTCGCCGCACCGGCAAGAAGCGCTGAAAAGGAGCCTGACAGATGCCTCGTAGCCTGAAGAAGGGCCCCTTCGTCGACGACCACCTGCAGAAGAAGGTGGACGCTCAGAACGAGAAGGGGACCAAGAACGTCATCAAGACCTGGTCCCGTCGGTCGGTCATCACGCCCGACTTCCTCGGTCACACCTTCGCCGTGCACGACGGCCGGAAGCACACCCCGGTCTTCGTCACCGAGGCGATGGTCGGCCACAAGCTCGGCGAGTTCGCTCCCACGCGAACCTTCCGCGGCCACGTGAAGGACGACAAGAAGGGCCGTCGCCGCTGACCCCCGGGTCAGCCAGGCGACAGGCCCCGACGGTCTGAGAAAAGGAAGCAGGACAGCAATGGAAGCCAAGGCGCAGGCGCGGTTCGTCCGTGTCACGCCCCAGAAGGCCCGGCGCGTCGTGGACCTCATCCGTGGCAAGCAGGCCGCCGAGGCCGTCGCGGTGCTGAAGTTCGCGCCGCAGGCGGCGAGCGAGCCGATCCGCAAGGTTGTGGAGAGCGCCGTCGCGAACGCCCGGGTGAAGGCCGACCGCGCCAGCGAGCGCTTCGACGAGACGGAGCTCTTCGTCTCGGCGGCGTTCGTCGACGAGGGGCCGACGCTCAAGCGGTTCCGTCCGCGGGCGCAGGGGCGTGCGAGCCAGATCCTCAAGCGCACCAGCCACATCACCGTGGTCGTCGCACCGCGTGAGCAGAAGGAAGGGGCCCGATAGTGGGGCAGAAGGTTCACCCGCACGGGTACCGCCTCGGCATCACCACCGACCACCGGTCGCGCTGGTTCGCCGACAGCACCAAGCCTGGTCAGCGGTACCGCGACTACGTCCGCGAGGACGTGGCGATCCGCAAGCTCATGAGCACCGGTCTCGAGCGGGCCGGCATCTCCAAGGTCGAGGTCGAGCGCACCCGCGACCGCGTCCGCGTGGACATCCACACGGCGCGTCCGGGCATCGTCATCGGCCGCCGAGGTGCTGAGGCCGACCGCATCCGCGGCGAGCTCGAGAAGCTCACGGGCAAGCAGGTCCAGCTCAACATCCTCGAGGTCAAGAACGCGGAGATCGACGCGCAGCTGGTCGCGCAGGGCATCGCCGAGCAGCTCGCGAGCCGCGTCTCGTTCCGCCGCGCCATGCGCAAGGGCATCCAGTCCGCGCAGCGCGCCGGCGCCAAGGGCATCCGGGTCCAGGTCTCGGGCCGTCTCGGCGGCGCCGAGATGAGCCGGTCGGAGTTCTACCGCGAGGGTCGTGTGCCGCTGCACACGCTGCGCGCGTACATCGACTACGGCTTCTTCGAGGCCCGCACCACCTTCGGCCGCATCGGCGTGAAGGTGTGGATCTACAAGGGCGACATGACCGAGAAGGAGTTCGCCGCGCAGCAGGCGACCGCCGCCCCCCGTGGGGGTCGTGGTGGTCGTCCGGAGCGCGGGGAGCGCCGCGGTGGCGGTCGTCGCCCCGAGCGTCAGGCCCAGCCGGCCGCAGAGAGCGCCCCCGCGTCCGACGCGGCCCAGGCGCCGGCCGAGGCGGTTGCGGCCCCCGAGTCCGGAACGGAGGCCTGAGTCATGCTGATCCCCCGCAGGCTCAAGCACCGCAAGCAGCACCACCCGAAGCGCTCCGGCGCGGCCAAGGGTGGCACCACGATCGCGTTCGGCGACTTCGGCATCCAGGCTCTCGAGCCCGCCTACGTCACCAACCGTCAGATCGAGGCTGCTCGTATCGCGATGACCCGCCACATCAAGCGTGGCGGCAAGGTCTGGATCAACATCTACCCGGACCGTCCCCTGACCAAGAAGCCCGCCGAGACCCGCATGGGTTCCGGCAAGGGCTCGCCCGAGTGGTGGGTCGCCAACGTCAAGCCCGGCCGGATCGTCTTCGAGCTGGCCGGCGTCGACGAGGAGCTGGCCCGTGAGGCCATGCGCCGCGCGATCCACAAGCTCCCGATGAAGTGCCGTTTCGTGGTGCGCGAGGGTGGTGCGAACTGATGGCAGTCGGAACCAAGGGCATGACCCCCGCTGACCTCGACGGGTTCGACGACGAGAAGCTGGTCGCCGAGCTGAAGAAGGCCAAGGAGGAGCTCTTCAACCTCCGTTTCCAGTCGGCCACCGGCCAGCTGGAGTCCCACGGTCGGATCAAGGCCGTCAAGCGCGACATCGCGCGGATCTACACGGTCCTGCACGAGCGCGAGCTCGGTATCCGCACGGCCCCGAGCGTGAGTGAGTGAGGCATCGATGAGCGAGAACACCAACGCGGTGGCCGCTGAGACGACCGAGCGCAGCACGCGCAAGGTCCGTCGTGGCTACGTCGTCAGCGACAAGATGGAGAAGACCATCGTCGTCGAGGTCGAGGACCGCAAGAAGCACCCCCTGTACGGCAAGGTCCTGCGCACCACCACCAAGGTGAAGGCGCACGACGAGCAGAACTCCGCCGGTATCGGCGACCTGGTCGAGATCATGGAGACCCGTCCGCTGTCCGCGACCAAGCGGTGGCGCCTGACGGAGATCCTCGAGAAGGCCAAGTGATCCAGAAGGTCTGGTGACCTTCGGCCGGGGCGGGACGTGACACACGTATGCGGCCCGCCCCGGCCACCACAGCAACTATCCGTTCGGCAAGGCTCGCCCGGGACAGCCTGGGACGAGAACCGGCTCGACGACAGGAGATCAATCGATGATCCAGCAGGAGTCGCGACTGCGGGTCGCCGACAACACGGGTGCCAAGGAGATTCTCTGCATCCGTGTTCTCGGTGGATCCGGCCGTCGCTACGCCGGTATCGGCGACACGATCGTCGCCACCGTCAAGGACGCGATCCCCGGCGGCAACGTGAAGAAGGGCGATGTGGTCAAGGCCGTCATCGTCCGGACCGCCAAGGAGCGCCGTCGTCCCGACGGTTCCTACATCAAGTTCGACGAGAACGCCGCCGTGATCCTCAAGAACGACGGTGAGCCCCGTGGCACCCGCATCTTCGGCCCGGTCGGGCGCGAGCTGCGCGACAAGCGGTTCATGAAGATCATCTCGCTGGCGCCGGAGGTGCTCTGACCATGGCGAAGATCAAGAAGGGCGACCAGGTGATCGTCATCGCCGGTCGCGACAAGGGCAAGACGGGCCGTGTGCTCGAGGTCCTCAAGGACACCGACCGCATCGTGGTCGAGGGCGTGCAGCGCGTCACCAAGCACGTCAAGGCCGGCCAGACGGCTCGGGGCACCCGCACGGGTGGCATCGAGACCGTCGAGGCGTCGATCCACGTCTCGAACGTGATGATCGTCGACCCGGAGTCCAAGAAGGGCACGCGCGTCGGGTTCCGTACCGAGCAGGTCGAGCGCGATGGCCGTACCCGCACCGTCCGCGTGCGCGTCGCCAAGCGTTCCGGGAAGGACATCTGATGACCGAGACCACTCTCGAGGCCCCGGCCACCCCGCGCCTCAAGCAGAAGTACCGCGAGGACATCATCGCGGCGCTGCTCGAGGAGTTCGGCCACCAGAACATCCAGCAGGTCGCCGGTCTGACGAAGATCGTCGTCAACATGGGTGTCGGTGACGCCGCGAAGGACTCCAAGCTCATCGAGGGCGCGATCCGCGACCTCACGGCGATCACGGGGCAGAAGCCCCAGGTGACCCGGGCCAAGAAGTCGATCGCGCAGTTCAAGCTGCGCGAGGGCATGCCGATCGGCGCGCACGTCACGCTGCGCGGCGACCGGATGTGGGAGTTCCTCGACCGGCTGCTGTCGATCGCGCTGCCCCGTATCCGCGACTTCCGCGGTCTGAGCCCGAAGCAGTTCGACGGGCACGGCAACTACACCTTCGGTCTCACGGAGCAGTCGATGTTCCACGAGATCGACCAGGACAAGATCGACCGCGTCCGCGGCATGGACATCACGGTCGTGACCACGGCGACGACCGATGACGAGGGCCGCTCCCTGCTGCGCCGTCTCGGCTTCCCCTTCAAGGAGCAGAACTGACATGGCGAAGAAGGCCCTGATCAACAAGGCGGCCGCCAAGCCGAAGTTCGCGGTCCGCGCCTACACCCGGTGCCAGCGGTGCGGCCGTCCGCACTCGGTCTACCGCAAGTTCGGCCTGTGCCGGATCTGCCTGCGGGAGATGGCCCACCGCGGCGAGCTCCCCGGCGTCAACAAGAGCAGCTGGTAAAACCACTACGCCGCAGGTCCGGGCGGTGCGCAAGCACTACCCGGATACCCCGGCGAGGAAGGGCTGGAGCCCAATGACCATGACAGACCCCATCGCAGACATGCTCACGCGTCTGCGTAACGCGAACTCGGCGCACCACGAGACGGTCACCATGCCGCACTCGAAGCTGAAGTCGAACATCGCGGAGATCCTGCAGGCGCAGGGGTACATCACCGGCTGGAGCGTCGAGGACGCGAAGGTCGGCAAGTCCCTCACCCTGTCCCTCAAGTACGGCCCGAGCCGCGAGCGTGCCCTCACCGGCATCCGCCGCGTCTCGAAGCCCGGCCTCCGCGTCTACGCGAAGTCCACCAACCTGCCCCAGGTCCTCGGCGGCCTCGGCGTGGCCATCCTGTCCACGTCCTCCGGCCTGCTGACGGACCGTCAGGCCCAGGCCAAGGGCGTCGGCGGCGAAGTCCTCGCCTACGTCTGGTAATCCGGAAAGGAGAAATCGCCATGTCTCGAATCGGCAAGCTTCCCGTTCCGGTCCCGGCCGGTGTGGACGTCACCATCAGCGGTGCGCTCGTGACCGTCAAGGGCCCCAAGGGGACCCTGGAGCACGCGGTGCCCGCCCCCATCACGGTCGCCCAGGACGACGCCACCCTCGTGGTGTCGCGCCCGGACGACGAGCGTGAGTCCCGTGCGCTGCACGGCCTCACCCGCACCCTCCTGGCCAACATCGTCACCGGTGTGACCCAGGGCTACGAGAAGAAGCTCGAGATCGTCGGTACCGGGTACCGCGTCGCGGCCAAGGGCCAGAGCCTGGAGTTCGCTCTCGGCTTCTCGCACCCGGTCGTCGTCACGGCGCCCGAGGGAATCACCTTCGCGGTGGAGAGCCCGACCAAGTTCTCGGTCGCGGGCATCGACAAGCAGCAGGTCGGCGAGGTCGCAGCGAACATCCGCAAGATCCGCAAGCCGGAGCCCTACAAGGGCAAGGGCGTGCGATACGCCGGCGAGGTCGTCCGCCGCAAGGTCGGAAAGGCTGGTAAGTGATGGCTCTCAAGGTTCTGGGCAAGGGCAAGGCCGTCGCTCGTCAGCGCCGTCACCTGCGCCTGCGCAAGAAGATCAAGGGCACCGCGGCGCGTCCGCGCCTCGTCGTGACCCGTTCGTCGCGCCACATGGTGGCGCAGGTCGTGGACGACACGGTCGGCAAGACCGTCGCTTCCGCCTCGACCCTCGAGGCCGACCTGCGCGCCCTCGACGGCGACAAGACGGCCAAGGCCCGCAAGGTCGGCGAGCTCGTCGCCGCGCGTGCCAAGGCCGCCGGCGTCGAGACCGTGGTCTTCGACCGCGGTGGCAACAAGTACCACGGTCGGGTGGCTGCGGTCGCCGACGGCGCCCGGGAAGCGGGGCTGGAGCTGTGATGGCCGACGTCCGCGAGTTCGCACGGAAGATGAGGATCCTCTGATGGCTGCAGGGCAGCGCACCGGCGCCCCCCAGGGCGCCAACGAGTCCAACAAGACCGACGGCCGCCGCGGCGGCGGTGGCGGTCGTCGTGACGACCGCCGTGGCGGTGGCCGCGACCAGGCCGACAAGAACGCCTTCGTCGAGCGCGTGGTGACGATCAACCGCGTCTCGAAGGTCGTCAAGGGCGGTCGTCGCTTCAGCTTCACCGCGCTGGTCGTGGTGGGCGACGGCGACGGCACCGTCGGTGTCGGCTACGGCAAGGCCAAGGAGGTGCCCGCGGCGATCGCCAAGGGTGTCGAGGAGGCGAAGAAGAACTTCTTCCGCGTCCCGCGCATCCAGGGCACCATCCCTCACCCCATCCAGGGTGAGGAGGCCGCCGGCGTCGTGTTCCTGCGTCCGGCCTCGCCGGGTACCGGTGTGATCGCCGGTGGTCCGGTGCGCGCCGTGCTGGAGTGCGCCGGCATCCACGACGTGCTGAGCAAGTCGCTCGGCTCGTCCAACTCGATCAACATCGTGCACGCGACCGTCGCGGCCCTCAAGGGCCTCGAGGAGCCGGCGGCCGTGGCCGCCCGCCGTGGCCTGCCGCTCGAGGACGTGGCTCCGGCCGCGCTCCTGCGTGCGCAGGCTGCCGGACTTGCCGCCAAGGCGGAGAAGGCCGGCGAGAAGGTGGGTGCGTGATGCCTCGACTGAAGGTCACCCAGGTCAAGTCCGCCATCGGCGGCAAGCAGAACCAGCGTGACACGCTGCGGACCCTCGGCCTCAAGCGGATCGGCGACACCGCCGTGAAGGAGGACCGTCCGGAGATCCGTGGCATGGTCACCACGGTGGCGCACCTCGTCACCGTCGAGGAGGTCGAGTGATCATGGCCGACAACACCGAGAAGTCGCAGCCGCTCAAGGTCCACCACCTGCGTCCGGCCCCCGGCGCCAAGACCGCCAAGACCCGTGTGGGTCGTGGCGAGGCGTCGAAGGGCAAGACGGCGGGTCGCGGTACCAAGGGCACGAAGGCTCGCTACCAGGTTCCCGCCGGCTTCGAGGGTGGGCAGATGCCTCTGCACATGCGCCTCCCGAAGCTGCGCGGGTTCAAGAACCCGTTCCGCGTCGAGTACCAGGTCGTCAACCTGGACAAGCTCGCCGCGCTGTACCCCGAGGGTGGCTCCGTCACCGTCGAGGGCCTCGTCGCCAAGGGCGCGGTCCGCAAGGGCCAGCCGGTGAAGGTGCTCGGCAACGGCGAGATCACCGTCAAGCTGGACGTCACGGTCGACCGCGTCTCCGGCTCCGCCAAGGACAAGATCCTGGCGGCCGGCGGCACGGTCTCCGAGGACTGACATCCGCATCAGGGCCGGCGGCGCACACGCGCTGCCGGCCCTGTGTGCTCCCGGCGTGCTGGCGCGGGCCAGCTCTCCGCGACGGCGTGTGGTCTGGATCACTGGTCCCGGCCACGTAGAATCCGTCACGGTCCGCGCCACGCACCTGATCCGGGTGACGGCGAGGCCGGGTTCTCCCCGGTCGGACCTTGACCGAGTCGGCGTGACGGCGGCGTGGCCCACGGGCCGCGGTGCCGGGAGCTCGCGCCACACCTCGCCGATCCCCGGCGACACGACAACCCGCCGCGGCGGGCCAGGAGGATAGGTGCTCAGCGCATTCGGCCGGGCTTTCCGGACACCGGACCTGCGGCGCAAGCTGCTGTTCACGATCGCGATCATGGCGCTCTTCCGGGTGGGGTCGCTCGTGCCCACACCCGGCGTCGACTACGGCAACGTCCAGCAGTGCGTCGCGGCCCTCGAGGGCAGCACCTCGCTGCTCGGCCTCGTGAACGTCTTCAGCGGTGGCGCGCTGCTGCAGCTGTCGATCTTCGCGCTCGGCATCATGCCGTACATCACCGCGAGCATCATCGTGCAGCTGCTGCGCGTCGTCATCCCTCGGTTCGAGGCCCTGCACAAGGAGGGCCAGTCGGGGCAGGCGAAGCTGACGCAGTACACGCGCTACCTGACGATCGCCCTGGCGATCCTGCAGTCGACGACGATCATCACGACCGCGCGCACGGGGATGCTCTTCCAGGGCTGCCCCGTCGACGTGATCACGGACGACAGCTTCATGACCGCCACGCTGATGGTCGTCACCATGACGGCCGGTACCGGCCTGGTCATGTGGCTCGGCGAGATGATCACCGAGCGCGGCGTCGGCAACGGCATGTCCCTGCTGATCTTCACGTCGATCGCGGCGAGCTTCCCGTCGGCCCTCTGGTCGATCGCCGGCGGTTCGAACGGCCCCCTGAACTTCATCGTGATGATCCTGGTCATCGTGCTCGTCGTCGGGCTGGTCGTCTTCGTCGAGCAGTCCCAGCGCCGCATCCCGGTGCAGTACGCGAAGCGCATGGTGGGCCGCCGCATGTACGGCGGGACCAGCACCTACATCCCGATCAAGATCAACATGGCCGGCGTCATCCCGGTCATCTTCGCGGCGTCGATCCTGGCCATCCCCGGGCTGATCGCCCAGTTCGGCGAGCCGACCGCGGGCTGGGTGCTGTGGATCTCGGAGAACCTGGTCCAGCAGTCCGACCCGCTGTACATCGTGCTGTACGTGCTCATGGTCATCTTCTTCGCGTTCTTCTACACGTCGATCACGTTCAACCCGGACGAGGTCGCGGACAACATGAAGAAGTACGGCGGCTTCATCCCCGGCATCCGCGCGGGAAGGCCCACGGCCGAGTACCTCGACTACGTGATCACCCGCATCACGTCCGCGGGCTCGATCTACCTGGCCATCGTGGCCCTCATCCCCACGATCGTGCTCGTGGTGCTGGGAGTCACCACGAACATCCCGTTCGGCGGCACGTCGATCCTCATCATCGTGGGCGTCGGGCTCGAGACCGTGAAGCAGATCGACTCCCAGCTCCAGCAGCGTCATTACGAAGGGTTCCTCCGTTGACCGAGACGACCGAAGGCGGCAGCACTGCTGCCACGCCGACCACCCGCCGCGAGCTCCACGGCGCCCCCAGCGCCGAGGCGCGGGTGACGCGCCTGGTGATCATGGGGCCGCAGGGTGCGGGCAAGGGCACGCAGGCCGCGCGCCTCGCCGAGCTCTTCAGCATCCCCGCCATCTCGACGGGCGACATCTTCCGCGCCAACATCAAGGGCGGCACGGAGCTCGGGAAGCTCGCGCAGGAGTACAGCGCCAAGGGTGAGCTCGTCCCGGACGAGGTCACCGACCAGATGGTGCGCTCGCGCCTCGGCGAGGACGACGTGAAGTCCGGCTTCCTGCTCGACGGCTACCCGCGCAACGCGCACCAGGTCGAGGCGCTGGACGGCATCCTGGCCGATCTCGGCTGGGAGCTGGACGGCGTCATTGAGCTCACCGCCGCCCGCGAGGAGCTCCTGTCGCGGATCGCCAAGCGCGCCGAGATCGAGGGCCGCGAGGACGACACCCCGGAGGCGATCGCGCGCCGGCTCGACATCTACGACGAGCAGACCGCGCCCCTGACCGCCGCCTACTCCGAGCGGGGCATCCTCGCGAAGGTGGACGGCATCGGCGACGTCTCCGAGGTCACCGAGCGCATCGTCCAGGCGCTGGCCGCCGAGCTCGGCTGAGGTCCCTGACGCCATGATCTTCGGTTCGCGCGAGCGCATCGAGCTCAAGACGCCCGACCAGGTGCGCGTCATGCGGCGTGCCGGCCTGGTCGTCGCGTCGGCGCTCGACGCGGTGCGTGCCGCGGCCCGCCCGGGCCTGACGACGGCGGACCTCGACGCGGTCGCGGCGCGGGTCATCGCGGACGCGGGGGCGACGCCGTCGTTCCTCGGCTACGAGGGGTACCCCGCGACGATCTGCGTCTCCGTCTCGGAGGAGGTCATCCACGGCATCCCCGGTGGTCGCGTGCTCGAGGTCGGCGACGTCGTGTCGGTCGACTGCGGCGCGATCGTGGACGGCTGGCACGGCGACTCGGCGATCAGCCTCGTGCTGGGGCCGGACGGCGCGCTCGACGTCGAGGAGACGGCGGCGGTCGACGGTGTCGACGCGGCGGACCTCGACCTCGTCCGCGCGACGCGGACGGCCATGTGGGCGGGGATCGCCGCACTGGCCGGCGGCAAGCGGCTGGGCGACGTCGGGACCGCGGTCGAGGCCGCCGTCGAGCTGGCCGGGGGCGTCTCGGGCGTCGAGTACGGGATCGTCGAGGACTACGTGGGCCACGGCATCGGCACGGCGATGCACCAGCCGCCCGACGTCGTGAACTTCCGCACCTCGGACCGCGGCCCCCGGCTGCGGCCGGGCATGTGCCTCGCCGTCGAGCCGATGGTCACGCGGGGGAGCGGGGCGACCCGGGTCCTCGCCGACGACTGGACGGTCGTGACGCAGGACGGCTCGCGCGCCGCCCACTGGGAGCACTCCGTGGCCCTCCTCGAGGACGGCATCAGCGTGCTGACGGCCGCCGACGGCGGACGCGCCGGTCTCGCCCCGTTCGAGGTCGTGCCCGTGCCCCTCGACGTGTGACCGACGACCGTCTGCTCACGTTCGCAGCTGCTGGTGCGATGGAGTACGATGGTCTGTCGGGTGTAGTCCGTTCGGCAGTTCCTCGAGATGCACGCGCGAGATGGTGGCGCTGCAGACCAGCACCGGCTCGACGTCACGTCGGCCGGTCGGGACGAGGGTGAGCAGGCGGCACGCACGACATCCGGACCTCCGTCACGTTGCTGACGGGCGCCCGGGGACAGACGAGAGTTAGCGGAGGACATGGCAAAGAAGGACGGCGTCATCGAGATCGAGGGCAGCGTGGTCGAGGCCCTGCCGAACGCGATGTTCCGTGTGGAGCTGGCGAACGGCCACAAGGTCCTCGCGCACATCTCGGGCAAGATGCGTCAGCACTACATCCGGATCCTCCCGGAGGACCGTGTCGTGGTCGAGCTCAGCCCGTACGACCTGTCCCGCGGTCGGATCGTCTACCGCTACAAGTAACCACCACCCCATCGAGCGCCGTCGTGGCGCCGGCACCCGCCGGCGTGCGTACGGCGGCGGAGGAACACTGATGAAGGTCAAGCCGAGCGTCAAGAAGATCTGCGACAAGTGCAAGGTGATCCGCCGGCACGGTCGCGTCATGGTGATCTGCGAGAACCTGCGCCACAAGCAGCGCCAGGGCTGATCGCAGCCACCGCCTGACGGCACTCGCTCGCCGTCGGACACAGCGCACCACCACGAACCTCGACCCGTCCTGCCGGAGCGCAAGCTCCCGGGGGGACGGGCGAGGGGAACCTCCGGTCCAGGGGCCGGGGCCCGCGGTCATCGCGGGAGGCGGTGCGGCAGACCTCTGGAAGAAGTACAGGAGCCGGAAGGCACATGGCACGTCTGATCGGCGTCGACCTCCCCCGCGACAAGCGGCTCGAGGTTGCGCTCACGTACATCTACGGCGTCGGCCGTACCCGCGCCCAGCAGACGCTGGCCGCGACCGGGATCAGCCCGGACCTGCGGGTCAAGGACCTCGGCGACGACCAGCTCGTCGCTCTCCGCGACTTCCTGGAGGGCAACTTCCAGCTCGAGGGCGACCTGCGCCGCGAGGTCGCTGCCGACATCCGCCGCAAGGTCGAGATCGGCACCTACCAGGGCCTGCGTCACCGCCGCGGCCTCCCGGTGCGCGGTCAGCGCACCAAGACCAACGCGCGCACCCGCAAGGGCCCGAAGCGCACCGTCGCGGGCAAGAAGAAGGCCCGCTGAGAGCAGTCCGTGGCGTGGTCGGCTCCCCGAGCTGAACCGCCCCGGTCCGATCAGACCAGGAGATCAGAGAACACATGCCTCCCAAGACTCGTGCCACGGCCGCGCGCAAGCCGCGTCGCAAGGACAAGAAGAACGTCCCGCTCGGCCAGGCTCACATCAAGAGCACCTTCAACAACACGATCGTCTCGATCACCGACCCGTCGGGCGCCGTGATCTCGTGGGCGTCCGCCGGCCACGTCGGCTTCAAGGGCTCCCGCAAGTCCACGCCGTACGCCGCGCAGCTCGCCGCCGAGTCGGCCGCCCGCCGCGCCCAGGAGCACGGTGTCAAGAAGGTCGACGTCTTCGTCAAGGGCCCGGGTTCCGGTCGTGAGACCGCGATCCGCTCCCTGCAGGCGACCGGCCTCGAGGTCGGCTCGATCCAGGACGTGACGCCCCAGGCGCACAACGGCTGCCGTCCCCCGAAGCGCCGCCGCGTCTGACCCTCCCGACGTCGTCGGGACCCCGGGGCCGAGGGATCGGCCCCGGGCCCGCACGACGCCGCAGCCTGCCCGGGCGGGTGGACCGAGTCCCGCCCGGGGCCGCGAGTACTCGCGGATCCGTGATGCGTCATATGGCGGACGCACACTGAAAGGACCTGACCGTGCTGATCGCACAGCGCCCCTCCCTGACCGAAGAGGTCATCTCGGAGTACCGTTCGCGCTTCTCCATCGAGCCGCTCGAGCCTGGCTTCGGCTACACGCTCGGCAACTCCCTGCGCCGGACCCTCCTGTCGTCCATCCCGGGCGCGGCCGTCACCTCCATCCGCATCGACGGAGTGCTCCACGAGTTCTCCACCGTGCCGGGTGTGAAGGAGGACGTCACCGAGATCATCCTCAACATCAAGAACCTCGTCGTCTCCTCGGAGAACGACGAGCCCGTCGTGATGTACCTGCGCAAGACGGGTGCGGGCGTGGTCACCGCCGCGGACATCGTGCCGCCGGCGGGCGTCGAGGTGCACAACCCGGACCTGCACGTCGCCACGCTCAACGACAAGGGCAAGCTCGAGATCGAGCTCACCGTCGAGCGCGGTCGTGGCTACGTGTCCGCGGCGCAGAACAAGAACGACGAGGCCGAGATCGGTCGGATCCCCGTCGACTCGATCTACTCGCCGGTCCTCAAGGTCACCTACAAGGTCGAGGCCACGCGTGTCGAGCAGCGCACGGACTTCGACAAGCTGATCGTCGACGTCGAGACGAAGGCCGCGATCGCCCCGCGCGACGCGCTCGCCTCGGCCGGCAAGACGCTCGTCGAGCTGTTCGGTCTCGCCCGCGAGCTGAACGTCGAGGCCGAGGGCATCGAGATCGGCCCGTCGCCGACGGACTCCGCGCTGGCCGCGGACCTGGCGCTGCCGATCGAGGAGCTCAACCTCACGATCCGCTCGTACAACTGCCTCAAGCGCGAGGGCATCCACCAGGTGGGTGAGCTCGTGGCTCGCAGCGAGGCCGACCTGCTCGACATCCGCAACTTCGGTGCGAAGTCCATCAACGAGGTCAAGGAGAAGCTCGCCGAGCTGGGCCTCTCGCTGAAGGACTCGCCCCTCGACTTCGACCCGTCCAGCTCCGCGTACTTCAGCGGTGGGGACGACGAGGCCACGTACTCGGACGAGCAGTCGTACTGACGTCTCCGCGCCCGCAGCAGCCCGCTCGACCTGACCGGGCCGCGCGGTGCGGAACCACCCTCAAGGAGAACCAGAAATGCCTACCCCCACCAAGGGTCCGCGGCTCGGTGGCAGCCCGGCTCACGAGCGCCTGATCCTCGCGAACCTGTCGACGTCGCTCTTCGAGCACGGCCGCATCACGACCACGGAGACGAAGGCCAAGCGCCTGCGCCCCCTGGCCGAGCGCCTCATCACCTTCGCGAAGCGCGGCGACCTGCACGCCCGTCGCCGGGTGCTGACCGTCGTCCGCGACAAGTCCGTGGTGCACACGCTGTTCACCGAGATCGCCCCGGCCATGGCCGAGCGCAACGGTGGCTACACGCGCATCACCAAGATCGGCAACCGCAAGGGCGACAACGCGCCCATGGCGGTCATCGAGCTCGTCACCGAGCCGGTGAGCCCGAAGCAGGCCGTCGTCAAGGAGGCCACGAAGGCCACTGAGAAGGCGTCGACGAAGGCCGCCAAGACCGAGGACGAGAAGCCCGCCAAGGACGAGGCCGCCGTCGAGGCGACCGAGGAGGCCACCGAGGCTCCGGCCGAGGCCCCCGCCGAGGACAAGGCTGACGAGAAGGCCGAGGAGACCAAGGAGGCCTGACCTCCCGCGTCCCCGCGATCACGACGAGGCCCCGCGCCACCCGAGAGG
>NZ_JBHTVC010000042.1:0-38180 GCF_042793275.1 Isoptericola sp. NPDC056578 | reverse complement strand
CGACCAGGGCGGTCGTGGCGGCGTCGGCGTGCGTGGTGCTCAGCGGGTGACGCGGTGCGTCACTTCTGCCAGCCCCAGTTCTCCGGGTGCGGGGCGAGGCCCTGGAAGCCGGAGGTGCGCCAGCCGAAGTTGGCCAGGCCCTTCTTCACCGCGGTCATCTCCGGACCGAAGTCGATCGGGAAGGTGCCGTACTGCTCCAGCGCCTTCTTCTCCGCCTCGTTGAACGCGGCGACCGCCTGCGGGATGTCCTCGATGGTGCCCGGCTTCTTCATCAGCTCGTCGATCTCCTTCGACCCGATGTAGGTGAAGTTCGAGTCGGAGTCGGAGCCGTAGAGCTGGTAGCCCGAGGTGCTGTAGCCGTACGGGTCGGAGGACGACCAGGCCATGATGAGCATCTCGTACTTGCCGCCCAGCACGGTGTCCGAGAACTTCGACGAGTCCTGGTTGTCGAGCTCGACCTCGATGCCGGCGGCCTTGAGCATGGCCTGCACGGCGTTCGCCATGGCGGTCTGCGTCGGGCTGTCACCGAAGAAGGTGTACTTGAGGTGGACCGGCTTGCCGTCCTTCTCGTAGTAGCCCGACCCCTCGTTGAGGGTGTAGCCGGCGCCCTCGAGCGTGGCCTTGGCGTTCTCCACCGAGTAGGCGGCGTCGGCCGGCATGTTGTTCTCGTAGCCGTCCTGGATCGGCGACATCACCTCGGACCCGGCCGGGTCCTCCTCCCAGCCGAGACCCTGGAAGTCGATCTCGGCGAGCTTGGTGACGTCGGTCGCCTGCGTGACGGCCTTGCGCACCGCGATGTCCTGCAGCGCCTCGGCCTTGGTGTTCAGCGTGAACACGCCGGTCGACAGGGCGTAGTTGATGAGGATCTGCACGTCGTCCATGCCGCGCGCCACCTTGAGGCGGTCGGCCGCGGCCACGCCGGTGGAGTCGATCTCGCCGTTCTGGAACGCGTTGATGGAGGCGGCCTCCTCCATCTGCTTGAAGACGATCTTCTCCAGCTTCGGCGTCTCGCCCCACCACTTGGGGTTCGGCACGAAGGTGGCCTGCGTCTCGTCCTGCGAGTCGACGATGAACGGACCGGCGGCCCACTCGTTGTGCGGCTCGTTCACCCAGCCCTCGGTGTAGGTCTTCACGTCCAGGCTGTCCGGGTGCATCAGGTTCAGGAACAGGAACTGGTACGGGAAGAACGGCGCGTCGAAGGTGACGACGACCTGCTTGTCGTCCTTGCCCTTCTCCACCGACTTGACCTGGTCGTAGCCGGTGGTCGAGACCGGGTTGTAGCCCTTGGTCTTGCCCGACTGCGCCTTCCAGGTGGCCTCGAAGGCCGTCCAGTCGATCGGCGTGCCGTCGTTCCAGGTGGCCTTGGGGTTGACGTCGTAGGTGACGACCAGCGGGTCCTTCGAGGTGACCTCGACCTTGGACAGGTAGTCGGGGTTCGGCGTCGGGTTGCCCGCGACGTCGTAGTCCCACAGGGACGCCTGGTAGAGCTTCCAGAAGTCGCCCATGTACCGGGTGTTGCCGTCGACCGAGAACGCGTTCCAGTTCGGCGTGACCTCTTCGATCGGCAGCGTCAGCGTGCCGCCGTCCTTGACGTTCTCGCGGTCCTGCGGGTTGTTGTACGCCTTGCCGGCCTCGGGCATGGGCAGCGCGCCCTGGTACGACGAGGGGACGCCGTCGGCGGGCTGCGTCGTCATCGACGTGTCGCCGTTGCCCTGGGCCGTGCCCTCGTCGTCGCCACCGCCGGAGCCGCACGCGGCCAGGGTGAGCGCGAGCACCGCGGCAGCAGCGACCGCACCGACGCCCTTCTTGCGGATCGTTGTCATGATTCTCCTTGAGAAGCGTCTACCCGGTCGGGTAGATGACCCGGACGGGTCAGGCGCGGGTGGTCTCCCGCACGTCTGGGGTGCCCGCCGACATGGTCAGCGGGAAGTGGCAGGCCGCGAGCTGGTCGTCGCCGCCGGTGAGCACCGGCAGCACGGTGTCGCAGCGGTGCTGGTCGTCGGCCGACAGCGTGGCGCGCACGGGGCAGCGGCTGGCGAAGCGGCAGCCCGGGATCTCCTCGACCGGGCTGGGCAGGTCGCCCTCGAGCACCACCCGCTTGCGCCCGCGCTCGAGCTGCGGGTCGGGCAGCGGTACCGCCGACAGCAGGGCCTGCGTGTACGGGTGGCGCGGCGCGGTGAAGACCGCCTCGGTGTCTCCCGACTCGACGACCTGCCCGAGGTACATCACGGCCACGCGGCTCGAGATGTGCCGGATCACGGACAGGTCGTGCGCGACGAAGAGGAACGCGACGCCGAGCTGGGCCTGCAGGTCCTCGAGCAGGTTGATGACGCCGGCCTGGATCGACACGTCGAGGGCGGACACCGGCTCGTCGAGCACGATGAGCCGCGGGCTCACGGCCAGGGCGCGCGCGATGGCGATGCGCTGGCGCTGGCCGCCGGAGAACTGCGACGGGAACCGGTCGACGTGGTCGGGGTTGAGGCCCACCAGCTTCATGAGCTCGTCGATGCGGGCGTTGACCTTCTGCCGCGACCAGCCGTGCACCTTGAGCGGCTCCGCGAGCACGTCGTAGACCGGCATGCGCGGGTCCAGCGAGCTCATCGGGTCCTGGAACACGATCTGCAGGTCGCGCCGCAGCGCGGACCGCTCGGACCGCGAGAGCTCTTCGAGGTTCTTGCCGAGCACGGCCACCCGGCCGCCCTGCGGCGCCTCGAGCTTCATGATCTCGAGCAGCGTCGTCGTCTTGCCGGAGCCCGACTCGCCGACCAGCGCGACGGTCTCGCCGGCGCGCACGTCGAAGGTCACGCCGTCCACCGCCTTGACGGTGCCAACGCGGCGGCGCAGGAAGCCGCCCTTGGTGAGCGGGAAGTGCCGCTTGAGGCCCTCGACCTCGAGCACGACCTCGCGCTCGGAGCGCGGCACGGCCTCGAGAGTCGACTCGGCGGCCTCCGCCACCTCGTACACGTCCTCGAACGTGACGCCCTGCTCGGCGAGCTCGTCGGCGCGCACGCACGCGGCGAGCGTCTCGGGCCGGCCGGCCACGGGCAGCAGGTCCGGCTCGGCCGTGCGGCAGCGGTCCTCCGCCAGCGGGCAGCGCGCGGCGAACGGGCAGCCGACGGGCAGGTCGACCAGCGACGGCGGGTTGCCCTGGATCGGCACGAGCCGACGGTTCTCGCCGCGGTCGGGGCGCGGCACGGCGCCGAGCAGCCCCATCGTGTACGGCATGGCGGGACGGGCGAACAGCTCGTCGACCGGCGCCTGCTCCACGGGACGGCCCGCGTACATGACGAGGACGTCGTCGGCCACGCCCGCGACCACACCGAGGTCGTGGGTGATCATCACGACCGCCGCGCCGGTCTCGCGCTGCGCCTTCTTGAGGACCTCGAGCACCTGGGCCTGGATCGTCACGTCGAGGGCCGTGGTGGGCTCGTCCGCGATGATCACGTCGGGGTCGTTCGCGATCGCGATCGCGATCATCACGCGCTGGCGCATGCCGCCCGAGAACTGGTGCGGGTAGGCCTTGAGCCGCTCGGCCGGGTTGGGGATGCCGACCAGGTCCAGCAGCTCGACCGACCGCTCGCGCACCTGCTTGCGGTTCAGGTCCTGGTGCAGGTCGAGCGCCTCGGCGAGCTGGTCGCCGATGGAGAACACCGGGGTCAGGGCCGACAGCGGGTCCTGGAAGACCATCGCCATGTCGTTGCCGCGGTACTTCGAGAGCTCGAGCTCGCTCAGGCCGAGCAGCTCGGTGCCCTTGAGCCGGATGGAACCCTCGACACGGGCGTTCTCGTCGAGCAGCCCCATGACCGACAGGGACGTCACGGACTTGCCCGACCCGGACTCGCCCACGATGCCGAGGGTGCGCCCGGGCAGGAGGTCGAAGCTCACGCCGCGGACGGCGCGGACGGTGCCGGCCTCCGAGGCGAAGCTCACCTGCAGGTCGCGCACGCTCAGGACGGGGTTCATGCTCGGCCTCCCGACCGGGAGTTCGGATCGATGGCGTCGCGCAGCCCGTCGCCGATGAGCTGCACGGAGAACGTGAGCAGCACCAGCGCGACCGACGGCGCGATGAGCACCCACGGCGCGGTGAGGATGACGCTCTGCCCGGCCTGGAGGATGGTGCCGAGCGAGGTGTCGGGGGCCTTGATGCCGAGGCCGAGGAAGGACAGCGCCGTCTCGGCGTTCACGGCGGCGACCACGCCGAGCACCGTCTGGATGATGAGCACCGACCCGAGGTTCGGGATGAGGTGCCGGCGGATGATCGTGAACGACCGCACGCCCATGTACTTCGCCGCGTGCACGTAGTCGAGCTCGCGCAGCGACAGCGTCAGGGTGCGCAGCACGCGGGCGTACCCGATCCAGCCGAACACGGTGATGCCGAACGCGAGCCAGATCCACCCGTTGGCGCCCGAGGACGAGCGCACGATCATCGCGATGAGCAGGAACGACGGGATCACGAGCAGCATGTCGAGGACCCACATGCCGACGCGCTCCACCCAGCCCTCGAAGAAGGCGATGGTGGTGCCGACGATCGCGGCGATCACCGTGATCGCCACGGACGACAGGATGCCGATGGCGAGGGAGCGGCCGAGGCCGCGGGCGACGAGCGCGAAGACGTCGGACCCGCCCGTCGTCGTGCCGAACCAGTGCTCGGCGGACGGCGCCTGGGCGAGGGCGAGGAAGTCGGGCTCGTCGTAGCCCCACTGCGCGATGCGCGGGCCCACGAACGCGAACACGACGAGCAGCACCAGCAGGACCAGCCCGACGACGGCGGACCGCCGGCGCGCGAAGCGCCTGGCGATGAGGGTGAAGCGGCCGGTGCGCCGCAGCCCGGTGCTCTGCTCGTCCTCCGCCGTGAGGACGGCGGCGGCCGTGACGGTCAGCTCGGAGTCAGCCATGGTGTCCAGCCCTTCTCAGCTGATCCGGATGCGCGGGTCGAGCCACGCGACGACGAGGTCGGCCAGCAGCGCGCCCACGAGGGTGCACACGCCGGCGAACGCCGCGATGCAGGTCGCGCCGTTGATGTCGTTGTTGACGATCGTGGTGACGAAGTACCGGCCCAGGCCGTTGATCGCGAAGATCGTCTCGGTGATCACCGCGCCGGTGAACACCGTCGCGATCGAGAACGCGACGTTCACGGCCGTCGGGATGAGCGACGTGCGCAGCGCGTGCTTGCGGATCGCGAGGTTCAGCGGCAGCCCCTTGGCGCGCGCCGTCCGCACGTAGTCCGCCTTCATCGTGTCGAGCAGGTAGGTGCGCTGCGTGAGGTGGTAGCTCACGGCGCCGATGATCGTCAGCACGACGGTGGGCAGGATGAGGTGCTGCGCGAAGTCGAGGAGCCACAGCCATGGACTGTCGCCCTCGTAGCTGTGCAGCCCGGTGACGTAGAAGAGCCGGAACCCGACCGCCTCGTTGATGTAGATCGCGCCGATGACGACGAACAGCGCGAGCACCGCCGTCGGGATCACGAGGAAGAAGGTCGCGAAGCCGCCGAGCACGCGGTCCTGCCACTTGTACTGGCGGATCGCGGTGTACACGCCGATCGCGACGCCGATGACGATCGCGAGCACGGTGGCGAGCGTGACGAGCTGGGTCGACGCACCGATCCGGGTGGCGACCGCGCTGGCGACCGGCTCCTGGTCGGGGCTCAGGCCCCAGTTCCAGTGCAGGACGATGTCCGTCAGCCAGCGCCAGTACCGCAGCAGCAGCGGGTCCTCGTCGTTGATGTTCGCCGCGGTGAGGGACGCGTTGATCGAGTCCATCGGCGGCCGCGGGTTGCGCGACAGGTAGTTGGACCGGGGGTCCATGAAGACCGAGGCCAGCAGGTACGTCGCCGAGACGGCGACGAAGAGCATCGCGACGTAGTTGGCCGAACGTCGCAGGAGGAACCTGCCCATCAGTCGCGACCGACGGTGCGCGTCGGCACGGGCACGGGCACGGGTGTGCCCCCTCGTCCGGGTTGCTTGGTCCCGGTCAGCATGGCGAGAGGAGCGACGCGCATGGACTTCCCTGTGCACTGGGGGCTCGTGGCCCGACGACGCGCGCGGCCCGTGCCCGAGGGGCCGCGCCGCGCGCATGATGACGAAAGCGCAGGCCGAGCTGGTTTGGCAGGGCGCCTCACGATGGACCTGTGCAACAGTCGCCGACCTTACTCGCGCTGTGTTTCGCCGCGGTTCACGTCTTGTCACCCGGGCCTTCAGCGCACCGGAGATGAGACGCAGAACACACCCTAAGGCCGATAAAATTGCAGGTAGGCGCGTTCTGCGCCGGTGAACATATCGATTCGATCACGATCGTCGCCCCGGCCACCCATGCGCCGAGCGGCACGGGTCCCGGTGCGCGCACGACGACGGCCGGCCCACGCGAGGGTGGACCGGCCGCCGTCGTGCTCCCGGCAGTGCTGCCGGGCTCAGCGACTCAGAACTTCTGCTGCATCTGCGGGTTCAGCGACCTGAGGTTCGTCTTCGCCTTCCCGTCGATCCGGTCGTCGATGTCGAACGTGTCGAAACCGATCCCCAGGTCGTTCGAGTAGGCGTAGCCGTTGTACCAGTAGGTGGACCAGGTGCCACCGCTGGAGATGCCCGCGCCGCGGTCGAACCAGGCGAGCTCCTTCGGCTTCTTCGAGTTGGTGAAGTCGAACACCGAGACGCCGCCCTGGTACCAGGACTGGACCATGATGTCCTTGCCCTTGACGGGGATCAGCGAGCCGTTGTGCGCCACGCAGTTCTCGGTGGCGTCGTTGATGCGCGGGATCTTGTAGTAGCTCTGGAACACGAGCTTCGTGCCGTTCTTCCCGCCCTTCTTCCGGTCCTTCTCGATGTCGTAGATGCCGTTGGCACCGAGCTCCGGGGCGTACTCGCCGGTGCAGGTCGCCAGCCCGCCGCCGCCGAGCTCGTCGGTGAACACGACCTTGGTCGCGTCGTTGTTGAAGGTGGCCGAGTGCCAGAACGCGAAGTTCTCGGTGTCCCGGACCGTGCTGATCACCTTCGGGTGGGCGCGGTCCTTGATGTCCATGAGGATGCCGTCGCCCATGCACGCGCCGGCGGCGAGGTCCTTCTGCACGTACGTGGTGATGTCGTGGCAACCCGACGTCGCCGAGGCACGACGGTCCGGGTCGCCCTCGTAGCCGCCCTCGGGGAAGAGGTTCGGCGTCCCCACCAGCGTGGCGGCGGCCGGGTTCTTCACCGGGATCTTCACGACCGAGATGATGTCGTGCGGCGGCTGGCAGTCCGGGTAGGACGAGCTCGGGCTGTACGACGAGACGTAGACGTACAGGTCCTTGCCGTTCTTGCTCGGCGCCAGGGAGTGGGTGTGGGAGCCGCAGGCCGTCTCCACGGACTTGACGTACTCGGGCTCCAGCGGGTCGGAGATGTCCCAGACCTTGATGCCCTCCCAGGCGTCCTTCTCCGTCGCGGGGCGGGTCGTCGAGGCGCACGAGTCGTCGCTGCGCGACGAGTCGGTCGAGAGCACCAGGACGTCGCCGTAGACGGAGATGTCGTTCTGCGAGCCCGGGCAGTACACCTGCAGCGCCTGGACGGGCTCCTCCGGGTCGGAGAGGTCGTACACGGTGAACCCGTCGTAGTTGCCCGCGAAGGCGTACTTGCCCTGGAACGCGATGTCCGAGCCGGTGCCCTGGAGGGCGCCGTTCTTCGGGTTGTTGCTGAGGTGCTCGATCTTCGACGACGCCACCTCGCCGGGCGGGACGTCGGGCTCGGCGGCGTCGGCGGCCGATGCGGGGGTCGCGAGACCCAGCGCGCCCGCGACCAGGGTCAACGAGAGGGCGACGCCGACGACGCCTCTCGTCCGTGAACTTCTCGTCCGTGAACTCCGCATCCGTGCACTCCTCATCGGTGAACTCAGGGTTGGACGACGCGCAAGCGCCACACCTCGTTGTGTTGGTCACCCTGAGTGTTGTCTGGAAGCATCCTCCCCACCAGCCGTCCGGGCATCTTTTTACGTGGTGGCAACACCCTCAGGAGAGGATCTTCCGGTGATCACAGACCTCCGGCTCCGCCGCACGAGCGGCCGACGCACCGCCCTGGCCTGTGCCGCCGTGCTCGGCGCGGGGCTCGCGGTCGCGGGGTGCACCGCCGAGGAACCCGAGCCGGCGCCGACGCCGTCGTCGGCCGTGCTGGTGCCGGGGAAGCCCGGCGAACCCGCCGAGACCATCGCCCCCGAGGACTACGAGGGGATGGGCGACGCCGACGTGGTCACCGACGCCGACGCCGACTTCATGACGAAGATGATCGGCCACCACGCGCAGGCCGTGGAGATGGCGCAGCTGGTCCCCGAGCGGTCGACGTCGGCGCCGCTCGCGAAGTTCGCCGACCGCATCCGCCTGACGCAGGACGGCGAGATCGACTACATGAGCCGCTGGCTCGAGGACCAGGGCCTCCCGGTGCCCGCGGTGGCGACGGCGTCGCCGAGCGCCTCGTCGGACGGGAGCGGGCCGCGCGCCCCGCAGGCCCACGACCACGGCTCCATGCCCGGCATGCTGACGGACGCCGAGATGACAGCCCTGGCGGACGCCGACGGCACCGACTTCGAGCGGCTGTTCCTCGAGGGCATGATCAAGCACCACGCGGGCGCGCTGGAGATGGTCGACGACCTCAGCTCCACGGGGCGGGACGAGACGGTCCAGGAGTTCGCCGCGAACGTGGCGGCGGACCAGATCGCGGAGATCGACCGGATGTCCCGGCTGCTCGACGAGCTCCCCGACTGAGCGCTCCCCGCTCACCCGCCGCGGGCGACCTCCGCGGCGAAGACCCGCAGGAGCGGGGTCGCGTCGGACGAGCGCCACACCAGTGCCCAGCGCACCGCGGGCGCGCCGTCGAGCGGGAGGTACGTAACGCCCGGCCACGGGAAGTAGCGGCGACCCTCGTCGGGCACCGGGCACACGACCTTTCCCGCCGCGACGAGGGCGAGGATCTCCTGGTAGGTGGCGGCACCTGGTCCGCGGGGCACCTCCCGCCCGGACGGCGTCCGCTCGGGCAGGACGCCGGCCAGCCACGACGGCGGCGCCGCCCCGCGGATCGCCGGCACGGCGTGCTCGGCGAGCGCCTCGACGTCCGCCCGCCCCGCCGCGGCGAGCGGGTGGCCCGTCGCCACCAGGAGCCGCAGCGGCTCGGACCGCAGCACGGGGCCGACGGTGAGGTCCGGCTCCTCGACGGGCAGCCACGTGGTCAGGACGTCGACGTCGCCGCGCCGCAGCGCGGCGAACGGGTCGCTGAAGACGACCTCGTGGAAGCGCAGCTCGACGTCGGGGTGCCGCGCACGGAACCGGGCGAGGTCGGGCTCCAGCTCGTGCGCCTGCCCGCCCATGAAGCCGAGCGTCAGCGTGCCTGCCACACGTCGCGCCGCGGCCGTGGCGGCGGCGACGGCGGTGCCGATGCCCTCGTAGGCGGGGCGCAGGCCCGCGCGGAGCACCTCCCCCACCGCGGTGAGCTCGACCTTGCGGCTTGTGCGCGCGAACAGCGGCGCCCCGACCGCCCGCTCCTGCTTGCGGATCGACTGGCTCACGCGCGACACCGACACGTGCAGCCGCTCCGCCGTCCGGCCGAAGTGCAGCTCCTCCGCGAGGGTCAGGAAGATCTCGATCTCACGCAGCTCCACGCCCCGTCGCACCCCTCGCCGCCCGCACCCCCGGCCCGGGCGACCGATCGTTGACCCGGGGTGAACGAGCGTAGCCGGATCGGCCGTTGATCCGTCTCGCGGGCGCGGCAAGCCTGGGAGAGCGCCCGCGAGGGCGGGACCGACCGCACCGCACCGCACCCAGGAGGACCACCATGCGCCCACCCTTCGTCGCCGAGCACGGCTCCCCGAGCGCCCGGGCCGCCGGGGGTCCACGCCGGCACGAGCGCCCGCTGCACCGGCCCGCCCCCGCGCGCCGGCTGCCGCCGGCGTCGGTCCGGCGGCGTCACCGGGCCGCGGGTGCGCCCGGCGTCAGCCGCGGCCCAGGGCCGTCACCATGAGCATCGTGGAGTCGTCGTCGGACTCCAGCCCGGCGAGCTTGTGCTCGATCACCTCGAGGTCGCGGGTGAGCCCCACGGTGGAGCGGAGGTCCTCCAGCCGCTCCAGGATCCGCGTGCCGCGACGTTCCACGAGCCCGTCGGTGTAGAGCAGCAGGGACTCTCCCGGCGCGAGCTCGACCCGGCCCGCGCGCACGGTCTCGCGCATCGCCCCGACCGGGGGGTTGCGGACCACCTCGACGAACCGGGCGCCCTGCGCGTCCGCGACCACCGGCGGCAGGTGGCCGGCGCAGACGTAGTCGACGGCGCCCGCCCCGGTGCCGGGGTCGACCTCGAGGATGCCGACCAGCAGCGTGGCCATGTCGTCGGTCAGGAGCGTCCGCGCGAGGCGGTCCAGGCCGCCCGCCGCCGTCGCGACGTCGCGGTGCTCGAGCAGCAGGGTGCGCAGGCCGTTGCGCAGCTGGTTCATCGCCGACGCGGCGGGCAGCCCGTGGCCGGCGACGTCGCCGATCACGAGGGCGGTGCGGCCGTCGGGCAGCTCGAACGCGTCGTACCAGTCGCCCCCGACCCGGCCGCCGTCCGCGGGGCGGTAGCGGGCCTCGAGCCGCCACCCGGGCAGGGTGGGCAGCACCGCCGGCAGCGAGGAGTGCTGCAGCACGAGCGCGGCGCCGAGGTCGGGCCGCGAGCGCCGGTACAGGAGCTCGACGACGGTCCGACGCGCCACGAGGGCGGCGCGGACGTCGTGGTCCGACCAGGGCTCGCAGGTGCCGTGCACGGCCTCCCGCCACGCCGCGAACGACTGCCGGGGGCCCACCCGGACGACCGTGCCGCTCTCGTCCCGGTCGACCGTCTTCGCGCGCGGGTCGCCGCCCCACGTCACCTCGCGCGCGACCTCACGGCGGAACAGGGCGAGCAGGTCGCCGTCCGGCAGCGGGGCGACGAGCGCGCCCGCGACCTCGCCCAGCCGGTCCGCCAGCTCCGGGTGCTCGGTCCGCAGGTCGTGCGACGCGTACACCGGCGCCGTCCCGCCGTCCCGGCGCGGCCGGGACGTCCGCCGGACGGCGTCGACCACCAGGTCGGGCACGTGGGGGACCAGCCCGACCGTCGCCGTCGCGTCGCCGGTGCGGACCACCGCGCCGTCGACGCCGAGGATCCGCAGCAGCTCCGGCTGGGCGACGGCGTCGGACACCGGGTCGTCCTCCACCCGTACCAGCGCCTCGAGCGCCCTCGAGACGTCGCGGGCGTGCTGCGCGTCGTCTGCGGCGGCGCGCACCACCATCTGCAGGGACAGCCCCGAGGCGAGCGCCTCGGCCGCCGCACGGACCTCGAGCGACGGCGTGTGCGGGCCGTCGACGTGGTGGCACGCGACCATCCCCCACAGCCGGCCGCCCCGCAGCAGGGAGATCGACATCGAGGAGCGGACCCCCATGTTCCGCAGGTACTCGACGTGCACGGGAGACACCGCGCGCAGGCTCGCGAACGAGAGGTCGGTCGGCTCGCCGGTGCCGGGCAGCAGCGCGGGCACCAGGTGCCGCGGCACGGACTCGACGTCGGAGATGAGCCGCAACCAGCTCTTCTCGTACAGGGCGCGGGCCTGCGGGGGGATGTCGCCGGCCGGGTACCGGTGGCCGAGGAACGGCTCGAGGTCGGCGCGGCGCGCCTCGCCCACGACCTGGCCGTGGTGGTCCTCGTCGAACCGGTAGACCATCACCCGGTCGAAGCCCGTCACCTCCCGCACGCCGCGCGCCGCGAGCTCGTACAGCTCCTCGAGGGAGCCGGCCGTCGCCGCCTGGCCGAGCACCGTGTACGCCGCGCGGTACGGCTCGGCCGGGTCGGCGCCCTGGTCCGCGAGCGGCTCGAGCTCGACGACCACGACGGCCTGCGGGTTGCGGTGGGTGGACGCCACCCAGGTGCGGCCGTCGAGCACGACGCGCCGCAGGCCGTCCGCGAGCGGCCCGCCGTCGGCGACGTCCTCGAGCCGGAGCGCCGCCGCCGCGTCCTCGCCCAGCAGGGCCGGGAGCGTGCGCCCGAGCACGTCCTCGGCCGCCACCCCCAGGAGGTCCTCGGTGGTGGCCGACGCCTGGACGACGACGCCCCCGGCGAGCACCAGCAGCACGCCACGGGGCTGGACCGAGCCCGGGACGTGGATGGGTTCGGCCGCACAGACCTCGAGGTCGGTGTCGTCCCCACTGCCGCGGACGGAGCTCTGCATCGACGATCAGCCTCATCCTCGGGCTCGTTCGTGCACGGCAGCCGCTTCTTGGCGCGCGCGGGGGAACCCTCCCACGCCGCTCGCACCGGCTCCAAACGCACCGGCAGGGCCGCCGGACGGCTCAGGGCGCCGTGACGAAGACGTCGAAGAGCTCCGGGTGGTGCCCGTGCACCAGCACGGCGAAGACGACGAGGTCGAACAGCAGGTGCACGGCCACCACGTAGGTGAGGCTCTTGTAGCGGCTGAAGATCCACCCCTGCACGAGGGCGAACGGCACGGTGAGCAGCGGACCCCACTCGCGGTAGCCGAGCTCCCACAGGAACGACACGAAGATCGCCGCCTGCAGCACGTTCGCCGTCCACAGGCCGAAGTGCCGGCGCAGCAGCGCGAACACCGTGCACACGAAGAACAGCTCGTCCCAGATGCCGACGGCGTTGACGCCGACGAACAGCCGGGCGACGTCCTGCCCGCTGTCGAGCTCGGGCCAGTTGAGGTAGGCACCGGAGCCCAGGAAGTACCAGGGCAGCACGAGGTAGCCGACCACCACCACCACCACGAGGTACACGTACTGACCGCGCGACCAGCGCCGGCCGGTCGCGACGGGGAACCGCACCGCGCCGGCCCCGTCGTCGTCGCGGAACCAGAACCGCGACGCCGCCCAGGGCACCAGCACCGCGAGGGACAGCACGACCGCGAACCGGGCGATGCCGGCGTCGGACAGGTCCGCCTCGAGCGAGATCGTCGAGATGATGCCGAGCGCGACGGCGATCAGCGCGAGGTCGCGCCCGAGGCGCCGGTCGACGAGCAGGCCGAGCGCGACGCCGGCCACGAGCGGCACGTAGGCGAGGGGCCGCACGTGCACCGCGAACAGCAGCACGGCCGACGCGGACACGAGCGAGGCGGCCAGGATCCGCGGCAGCGCGGCGGGGGCACGGCGGGTGACGTCCATCGTCCGGCGAGGATATCCGGGCGCCTGCGTGGAAGAATCCGGGGCATGGTCGCGGGTCGCGGAGCGCAGAGCCGTGACGGGGGTGCGCGCCTGTGACGTCCCGATCCTCCGGCCCGACCGCACCGCCCCAGGACGCCCCGACCGCCGGCGCGGTGCAGGCGCTGATCGCCGCCGGGCTCGCCCGGCCGGTCGCCGACGAGTCGTTCGACCGCTTCGCCCGGCTGGTGCAGCGCCAGCTCGGCGTCCCCACCGCCCTCGTGACGCTCGTGCTCCCGGACTCCCAGGTGTACCCCGGCGCGCTCGGGCTGCCGGACCCGTTCCAGGCCACCCGGCGCACCACCCTGAGCGAGCCGCTGTGCGGCGAGACCATCCGCTCCGGCGCGCCCCTCGTCGTCGAGGACCTGCGCGCCGACCCGCGCTTCGCGAGCCGGGAGACGGTCACCGCGCTCGGCATGGGGTCGTACGCGGGCTTCCCGATCTTCGACCGGCACGGCACCGCCGTCGGCACGGTGTGCGCGCTGGACACCGAGGCGCACGCGTGGAGCGCGACAGACCTCGCCACCCTGGCCGACCTGGCCGCGGCCTGCACCGCCGAGCTGCGGCTGCGGCTCGAGCGGCAGCGCGCGCACCGCATCCAGCAGGTGGCGGTGCACGCCACGCGCCGCACCCGCATGCTGCTCGACCTCACGGACCGGTTCGCCGCCGCGACCACCCTCGACGAGATCGTGGACGCGCTGCGCGCCTCGGGCCCGGGGCTCGGCACCGTGTGGGCCGCGCTGGCGCTCGCGGAACCCGGCGGGGCCGGCCTCACGCTCGTGGAGCGCGACGGCGCCTACCCCTACCTGCCGCGGCACTGGCGCTTCGACGACCCCGCGGTGGCGTCCGTCGCGCGCGCCCGCCGGGCCGCGTTCTACCGGGACGGCGCGGCCGCGCTGCGCGCCCAGCCGACGTGGGAGCCGTGGATCGACCCGTCCCTCGGCGGGCTCGCGCTGGTCCCGATGGTGGTGGACGACCGGCTGCTCGGCGTCGTCGTCCTGCTGTGGCGCGGCCCGCACGAGCACGACGACGAGAGCCGCCGCACGGCCGCCACGCTCGCGTCGTGCGTGGCGCAGGCCCTGGTGCGCATCCGGGTGCTGGAGGACCGGCACCGCGTGGCCACCACGCTGCAGGCCGCGATGCTCACCAACCTGCCCCGCGTGCCGTACCTGGAGCTGGCCTCGACGTACGCGTCCGCGACCCGCACGGACAAGGTGGGCGGGGACTGGTACGACGCCGTCGAGCTCGACCCGCGCTCCACGGTGCTGATGATCGGCGACGTCACCGGGCACGACATGCAGGCCGCCGCCCGCATGGGTCAGCTGCGCGCCATGCTGCGCACCCTCGCGTGGTGCCAGGACGCCCCGCCGGCACGGCTGCTGCGCGAGCTGGACCGCGCCAACCGCGGCCTCGCGCTGACCGCCAGCGGCACCGCCGTCGTCGCGCGCCTGGACCGCACGGGCCGCGGCGAGCCCGGCAGCGGCGACGACCGGTGCCGGCTGTGGTGGGCCAGCGCCGGGCACCCGCGGCCGGTGGTGCTGCGCGCCGACGGGAGCGTGCACGAGCTCGACGGCCGTCCCGACCTCATGCTGGGCGTCGACCCGTCGGTCTCCCGCCGGGACCACGCGGCCGAGCTCGGCCCCGGCGACACCCTGCTGCTGTACACGGACGGGCTCGTGGAGTCGCGCACCACGACGTTCGCCGCCCGCGCCGAGGAGCTGCGCGGCGTGCTGGCGGACCTGCACGGCGGCCCGACGGCGGAGCTGCCGCAGCGGCTCGTCGACCGGATGGTGCGCGGGCAGCAGCGCGACGACGTAGCCGTGCTCGCCGCCCGGGTGCGCTGACCGCCGAGGTCGTCGGCCTTCCGGAGCTACCTCGCGGGATCCGGAGCTACCTCGCCGGGTCCGGAGCTACCTCGCGGGAGCCCGAGCTACCTCGCCGGGACCGGAGCTACCTCGCGGGATCCGGAGCTACCTCGGCGGGCGGGGCGGGTCCGCCACAGCGGCCAGGCGGCCGCGCCCGCCACGACGAGCACGACGACGCCGAGCAGGGCCCAGGGCACGGCCCAGCCCGCGGCCGTGGCGGTCGCCGTGGTCGCCCCGCCCCCGCCGACGCCGACGACGAGCCCGTCCGCGCGCACGTCCGCCGCGACCCGGAACGTCGGGCGCACGCCGTCGACCTGCACGGTCCGCCGCACGACGGCGCCCGGCAGCAGCTCCTCGGCCGGCGCGCCGCCGGCTCCCGCGCTCGCGCCGGGCCCGGTGAGGCGCACGCTCTCGGTGGGCACCAGGCGCGCGTTGCCGGTGTTGGTCAGCGTGTAGGTGACGGTCGCCCGCGACGCGCCCACCGGGTTGGCGGTGGGGTGGACGACGACGCCGACGTCGGACACCGCGAGCCCCGGCGCGAGCGCGCCGCCGACCCGGGCGTGCACGCGCAGGGCGAGGCGCCGGTCCACGCTGAGCGCGCCGTCGCCGACCTGCTGGCGCAGCGAGGTGACGACGCCGCCCGCGTGGTCGCCCGGCGTCGCGTCGTCGGGCACGCTGAGGCTGAACGGCACCTCGGCCGCGTCCCCCGGCTCGATCGTCACGGTGCCGTCGCCGCCCTCGCCGCCTGCGTCGAGCGTGAGCCACGCCCCGAGGTCGGTCGGCTCCTGGTCGGCGGGCAGCAGGTCGAGGTGCCCGCTCGGCGTCGTGACGGCGTCCGTCCCGTAGACGGACAGCTCGAGCGGCGCGGCCGAGCGGTTGGTGACGACCAGGACGTCGCGGACCCGCTCCCCCGGCTCGACGTCGTAGGCGAAGTTTGCGCGCCCGGCGCCCAGCGTCCCGTCCTTCGGGGCGAGGGACCAGGTCAGGTCGTCGGACGCGGCGTGCGCCGTCGCCGGGGCGGGCAGGACGACGGCGACCGCGGCGGTGGCGAGGACGGCCGCCGCCGCGGCGCGCACCCGGGACGGGGCGCGCCGCGACGACGGGCGGTGGTGCGTGCTCACGGGAGGGTCAGCCCACCGCGGTGAGGGTCAGCACGCCGGTGTAGTCGCCGGCCGGCGTGGACAGCGGGATGCTCAGGTCGAGCCCGGCGTCCACCGCGACCGAGCCGGCCGCGTGCCCCTCGGGCGCGGAGACGAGCGTCGCCCCGCCCTTGAGCCCGGAGCCGGAGCCCGCCACGACCGCGGTGCCCGCGACGGCACCGCCGGTGTTGGCGCCGAGCGCCGGCGTCCAGCCGAGGGCGGAGCCGCTGAACGACCGGCTGCCGGCGAAGAAGTCCGTCACCGTGCCGGTGACGCTCCACGCCGGGCTGCCGGCGCGCGTGTCGGTGACGGTGACGCGGCGCAGGTCGCCGGTCGCGGTGAACGCCGCGTCACCCTGCGTCGCGGTGCCGAGGTTCACGGCGCCGCCCGACGCGACGGTCCAGGTGAACTCGCCCGGCTCCGGCTCGACCGGGCCGCCGCCGTCGCCCTCGGGCACGGTGACCTCGACGTCGACGTTCTCGCCGTCGCCGCCCGCGGGCGTGAACGCGACGGGCACGGCGAGCTCCTGCGCGGCGTTGGCGGCCGCGCCGCCCGCGGCGTAGGTGTACACGCCGTAGACGCCGTCCACGGAGTCGTCGGTCTTCACGTCGAGGTCGGCGCTGAACGTGCCGTCCTCCTTCAGCAGCACGAGCTGCTCCGCGACGCTCGGGTTGGAGGCCTTGAGCTGCGAGTACGACGGCTCCGGCAGCGCCCACTTCTGGCTGACGACCTTGCGGGCCGACGACGCGACGCCGTCCGACGGGCGCCAGTCCTGCGCGAACTTCCCGAAGACCACGTACACGCCGGTCGGCTGGCCGGTGGTGATCGGCGGGCGGGTGGCCGTGTTCGCGGCCGGGTCGAAGCCGCTGCCGGTCACGGTGAGCGTGCCGGTCGCGGCGGGGTCGAAGCCCGCGCTCTTCGAGAGCGACACCGACGGGTTCCACGTCTGGGCGGGGGCGGCGAGGTCGGCCGTGACCGTGAGGTCGTCGAGCTCGGCGCCGGCCTGGAGGAAGTCCTGCAGCGCGGACGCGCCGGCCGCGGTGAGCGTCACGCCGTCGGCGGTGACGGAGACCTGGTCGCCCGACACGTCCACGGTCGTGGTCGCGACGTCGCCGAGGACGACGTCGTCGCCGCCGTAGGTGCCCTGCTCGTACCCGAGGTTGTTCTCCGGGATCTCGACGCTCAGGTCGCCCACGACCTTCCCGACCCCGCCGGCGACCTCGATGCCGACGTTCTCGACCGTGACCGTGAACGCGTGCGACGGGAAGTGGAACACCGCCCCGCCGGACGTGGTGACCGCGAGGTCGTCGGCGTCGGTGACGCTGCCGCCGGTGACGGGCAGCAGGTAGGGCAGGGTCTCGTTCGGCGGCGTCGTGTCGACGGTGGCGGCGGGCGTGCCGTCGACGTCGAACGTGGCCGGGTCGACCAGGGTGATGCGCTCGCCCACCGGCACCGCGCCGACGGGCGGCAGCGCGGCGGTCTGGAGGCCGACGTAGCGGCGGAAGCTCTCGCGGAAGCCCCACGAGGCGCTGCCGCTGTCCGCGACGACGTCCCGCGGCGCGGCGGCCTGGGCGGCGGGTGCCGCGACGAGCGCGGCCCCGAGGCCCACGGCGAGCGCCCCGGCGCCCGCGACCAGCCGGCCGTACCGGGCCGGACCGAAGGTCTTCGACATGTCAGTTGTCCGTTCGTTCGTGAAGGGAGAGGAGGTGGGGTGGGGCGGGGGTCTGGGCGGCCCGCTGGGCGTCCTGCCAGCTAGGGCCGGAAGGGCAGCACGAGCCAGCGCCGGCGGAAGCCGACGACGGCCCCCGAGGCGGCGAGCAGCAGCCCGGTCGTGGCGACGGCGAGGCGGTCGGTGCCGGCGCCGTCGGCGGTGCGGAGGAGGTCGGGCACGAGCGGGGTCGCGCCGCCGCCGAGCGTCGCCGCCTGCACGGCGGGGAACGCGGTGAGCGGGGCGGCGGCGAGCGTCGCCGCACCGGGCGAGCGGGGAGTCGCGAGTCCGGCGGCTCCGAGCCCGCCGCCGGGTCCGCCGCGCGTGGCGGCCCCCGGCCCGGCCGCGCCGCCGGTCCTCCCGGCGGCGCCGGCCGTCCCGGACGTGCCGCCGCCCGGCCGGTCGGCGCCGCCGGGCGTGTTCGCACCGCCGCCCGTGCCGACGCCGCTCACCGGCGGCGTGCTGCCGATGCTCTGCGCGGCGTCGAAGCTCACGCCGACGACGGCGGGCGGCTTCGCGGCGTCCCGGTGCCCGGAGGAGTACCAGTAGGAGGCCTGCCCGGTGCGCTGCTGGAAGTCGACGAGGTTCTGCGGGAACGACCCCCAGCACGACCCGGCCGGGTCCTGGCGCACCTGCGGGGCGCTGTCGCCGGCGTCGACCCGCACGCCGCAGTAGGCGGGCTGCAGGAAGCCGCCCTTGCTGCCCGTGAGCTTCTCGCCGTCGAAGGTCGCGAGCGTCACCCGCGTCGCGGGCAGCCTCCCCCACCGGGTGACGTCCTCGCGGTCCGCGGCATACCCGCCGGCGGTCGCGGTGAGCGTGCCGTCGCCGTCCGCGTCGAGCCGCAGCACGGGGTCGCCGGCCCACCAGTACGTCATGCCGCCGTAGAACACGACCGTGAACGAGCCGGTCCAGCGGATCTCCACGGACCCGTCGGCATCCCGCGTGCCGCGACCGCCGGCCATCACCACCTCGGCGCCGGACGTCGTGGAGAGCGTGACCTTCTCGCCGGTCGGGCCGGTGCACCGGGTGCCGAACGTGGCCTGCCGCTGGGTCGCGGCGGCGCCCGTGCCGACCGTGCGCAGCACGCGCACGTTCCCGGCCCGCCCGTGGTAGAGCCCGGCGTCGCCGTCGTCCCAGACCCGGCTGCCGCCGGTGTCCCCGTCCGTGCCCGGCGTGCCGGCCATGAGGAAGTTGCAGCCCACGTAGTTGCCGGAGCCCGCCTCGGTGTTCACGGCCCACCGCAGCTCGGCGTCGGTGAGGGTCGCGGCGCCGCCGTCGCCGTCCCCCGCGCCGTCCCGCGGGGGCACGGTGACGGTGAGCGGGATGACGTCGTCCGGGTCGTCCGCCGCGAGCGCCGGGGCGGCGGGGAGGGCGAGGAGCGCGAGCACCGCCGCGGCGGCGAGGGCCGCGCGGGTGCGACGCTCGCTCACGGCTCCACCTCCGTGGCCGGGTCGGTCGGGGTGTCGTCGGCGCCCGGGGCCGCCGCGGCGCGGGCCGCACGGCGCCGGCGCGCGGCGGTGACCGCGGACGTCACGACGAGCAGCAGGAGCAGCAGGGCGGCGGCGCCGACCGCGAGCTCCGCGGGGCTGTAGGCCAGGCCGAGCGGCCCGGCGCCGGCCGCACCGCCGTCCGCGCTCGCGGCCGCGACCAGGGCGTCGGCGGCCTCGGCGTCGGCGGGGTCGCGCGTGACGATCACCTCGACCTCCGGCTCCCGCCCGGACGACGCGCCGGTCAGCCTGAGCACGTGGGTGCCGAGCCGCAGGTCGGACGGCAGCTCGAGCAGGCCCGCCACCTCCCCGTGGTTGCCCGCGCCGAGGGGGCCGACGGCGAGCAGCCCGTCGTCGAGGGTCGCGACCACCTGCTCCCCCGGCTCGAAGCCCTGACCGGCGAAGCTGAGCACGCGGCCTGCGACGGCCGTCGCCCTGTCGACGCCCACGGTGGCCTTGCCGGGCAGCTCGGCGGTCGCGCCCTCACGCGGGGCACCGGAGTCCCTCGCGCCGTCGCCGCCTCCCGCGTCGCCCGCGCCACCCGTGGCCCCCGGAGCGGCCTCGGCCGCGGCGCCGTCCCCGCCGCCGGAGCCGCCGGACGTCCCGGCGCCCGAGCCGCCGCCCGTCCCGGTGTCGTCGGTGCCGGTGCCCGCGGCCGCGCCGTCGAACGACACGGGCGTGAACGACTCGTTGGCGGCGTTCGCGACCCCGTGCGCCCCGATGGTGATGACGCCGCACCGCACCTGGGTGCAGTCCACGTCCACGGCGCTGCCGGAGCGGTCGACGGTGCTGAAGCGCGCCCCGGGCACCACGAGCCTCGCGGACCAGGTGCCGTCGGCCGCGATGGTGCCGCCGTTCGCCTCGGCCGCGGTGCTCGACCCGGGGAACGCCACGAACCGCTGGTAGCCCGCGTTGTCCGCGGCCTCCGAGTCGGGCACGTACCGCAACGTCTCGCCGGTCGCCCCGCCGGCGCTGGGCCGCCACGACCCGCCGGACGGGTCGGACACCCAGCCGAACAGCACGTAGACGCCGCCGAAGGCGTTCTTCACCGACTGGAACCCGCTGCCGCGCAGCGTCAGCGTCGTGGGGCCGTCGGCGGCCGCCCGCGCGGCGCCGTCCACGCCCGAGACGGACACGCGCGCCGCGGCCTGCGCCGCCGGGGCGGTCGCGACGAGCGTGCCGACGCCGAGCGCCGTGCTGAGCAGCGCAGCGAGCAGCAGCGCGAGGGTCGTCGTGGTGCGGTCGGCCGGGCGGCCTGCGCGACGGGTCGGGTTCATGCGGGGTCCTCGGCGAGCGTGGGGAGCGTCGGGTCGTGCTCGGGCGCGGCGCCGTGCCGGGGCAGCACGAGCAGGGCCCCGGTCACGGGGTGGGGCAGCACGTCGACGGGGTGGTCGTAGACGTCGGTGAGCAGGGCTGTGGTGAGCACGTCGGCGGGTGCGCCGTGCGCGGCGACACGGCCGCCCGCGAGCACCAGCACGCGGTCGGCCCACGCGGCGGCGAGCGCCAGGTCGTGCAGCACGACGACGACCGCGCCGCCGGCCCGGGCGTGCTCGCGGGCCCGGGCGAGCACGCGCTCCTGGTGCCGGACGTCGAGGGCGGCGGTGGGCTCGTCGAGCAGCAGCAGCCGCGGCTCCTGGGCGAGCACGCGGGCGTACGACGCGCGCGACTTCTCGCCCCCGGACAGCGTCGGGTAGCGGCGCGCCGCGAGGTGCGTGACGTCGGCGTCGTCGAGGGCGTCCGCCACGACGAGGTCGTCGCGGTCCTCCGCGTCGGTGCCGCGCCAGGGTGCGCGGCCCATGCGCACGACGTCGACGACGCGGAACGGGAAGCTGACCTGGTTCTCCTGCAGCAGCACGCCGCGGTGGCGGGCGAGCTCCGCCGGGCGCACGGCCGCCACCGGGGCGCCGTCGAGCGTCACGGCGCCCTCGTCGGGTCGCCGGTCCCCGGCGAGCACGGACAGCAGCGTCGACTTGCCCGCGCCGTTCGGGCCGACGACGACGAGCACCTCGCCGACGGGCACGTCGACGTCGACGGCGTCGAGCAGCGTCGCCCCCTCGACGCGCACCGTGGCGGCGCGGACCTGGAGCAGCGCGCCGGTGCCGTGCCCCGTCATGCCCAGCCCCCCGCCTGGCGGCGCGTGCGCCGCACGAGCCAGAGGAAGAAGGGCCCGCCGACGAGCGCGGTGAGCATGCCGATCGGCAGGTCCGCGTAGGGCACGGCGGTGCGGGCGACGAGGTCCGCGGCGAGCAGCAGCACCGCGCCGCCCAGCGCGCTGGCGGGCACGAGGACGCGGTGCCCGGGGCCGACCGCCATGCGCACCAGGTGCGGCACGACCAGCCCGACGAACGAGATGATCCCGCAGAACGCGACGGCGGCGGCGGTGAGCAGCGCGACCACGACGACGGCGACGACGCGCAGCCGCTCGACGTCCACCCCGAGGTGCCGGGCCGAGCGCTCGCCGAGCGCGAGCAGGTCGAGCCGGCGCGCCATCGCGCCCGCGGCGACGAGCCCGACGACCACCAGCGGCGCGACGATCGCGACGTACGCCCAGCGGGTGCCGTTGAGGGACCCGAGCTGCCAGAAGATGATCTGCTCGCGCTCCTGGGTGTCGCCCAGGAAGGTGAACAGGGCCAGCACCGCCCCGCACACGGCGTTGATCGCCACGCCCGTGAGGACCAGCGTCACGACCTCCGTGCGCCCGCCGGACCGGGCGAGCGCGTAGACCGCGAAGGTCGCGACGAGGCCGCCGAGGAACGCCGCGCCGGCCGTCGTCCACGGCCCGGCGACGCTCACGCCGAGCACGATGGTCGCCGACGCCGCGACGGCCGCGCCGGACGAGACGCCGACGACACCGGGCTCGGCGAGCGGGTTGCCGAACACGCCCTGCATGAGCGCGCCCGCGGCGGCGAGGGCCGCGCCCACCAGGATCGCCATGACCACGCGCGGGAAGCGGATGGTCCACAGGGCGGCGTACCCGTTCGGGTGCGACGGCTCCGTACCGAGGTCGAGCCCCAGGCCCCGCGCGAGGCCGCCCAGCACCTCGGCCGGCGGGATGTGCAGGTGCCCCGAGCCCGCCGCGACGACGGCGAGCGCCAGCAGCGCCGCCGTCAGGCCGCCGAAGAGCCAGGCCACGCGGGCGGGGACCGCCGGGGGCAGCGGCGACGGGTCGGCGTCGGGGACGGCCGCGCGCGTGGCGCGCGGTGCGGTGGCGGTCACCCCTCGCTCCCGGAGGACGAGCTCTCGGAGGAGAGGCTCCCGGGGGCGTACAGCGCGCGGGCGAGCGCGTCGAGCACGGCGGCCGTCTCCGGGCCGAAGGCGAGGATCTGCGAGTCGTCCATGGCGACGATGCGGCGGTTCTCCCCCGCGGGCGTCTGCGCGAGGGCGGGCAGACGCTCCAGCAGCCCGTCGACCCCGCCTGCCGACTCGAGGCCCTTGGACATCATGAGGAGCACGTCGGGCTGCGCGGCGACGATGCCCTCGTCGTTGACGGGCCGCATGCCCTCCCAGCCGATCTCGGACGCGACGTCGACGGCGCCGACCGACTCGACCAGCGAGTCCGCGCCGGAGCCCTCGCCGAACAGGTAGTAGACGCCGGCCTGGCCGCGCACGTAGAGGAAGGCGACGCGCAACCGGTCGGACTTCTCCTGCGGCGCGAGCTCCGCGACCTGCGCGACGACGTCGTCGACCTCGGCCTGGGTGCGCTCGGCCAGCTCGGCCCCCTCGCCGGGGACCCCGAGCGCCTCCGCCACCGACCGCACGAGGTCGCCCGACGTCTCCACGCTGCGGTGCGGGTCGAGCACGACGACGGGGATGCCGGCGTCGCGCATCTGCATCAGCACGTCCCACGGCCCGAGGGTCGTGTCGGTGAGGATCACGGTGGGCGCCAGCTCCAGGACCGCCTCGGCGGTCAGCTCGTGGCCGTTGGCCGTGACGAGCGGGAGGTCGGCGATCTCGGGGAAGGTCGAGGAGGTGTCACGCCCCACGACCCGGTCGCCCAGGCCCAGCTCGAAGACGGTGCGCGACAGCGTGCCGTACAGGTCGAGCGCCAGGATCCGGCTCGTGTCGGTGACGGTGACCTCGGTCCCCTGGGCGTCGGTCACGGTCACCGGGAGCTGCGGCTGCGGGTCGTCCGCGACGGGGGCGACGGGCGTCTCGGCGGTGCGCGCGACGGTCTCCCCGGTCCACTCCCGAGGGTCGTCGAGCACGTCCAGCTCGGTCAGCGGCGTCGTGTCCACGGCAGCCGCGCCCTGCTCGACGACGCCGCCCGGGCCGAGCGCGGTGCAGCCGGTGAGGACCAGCGCGACCAGCGGCGCGACCAGCAGCGCGAGCGGGGCGGCGAGGGCACGGCGGGCGCGCCGGACCGGGCGGGAGGACATGCGGGTTCTCTCCTTGGTGGGACGGCCGCCGGGACGGGGCCGGGCCGGACGCGACCTCGCGCCGGAGTCCTGCTGAGGCATGCCTAACTTAGGCGAGGCTGACCTTAGTTGTCACGCCCGGAACAGACGTCGGCCCGGGTGATCCGCGTCACCCGGGCCGGGGCGGTCAGGGGCGGGTCAGGGGTGCGCGACGCCCAGCTCGCCGAACATCGCACGGTTGAGCCGGAACGCCTCCTGCGCCTCGGAGACGGCGAGGTCCACCTCGGTGTCGTCGAGCTCGAGCCCGTCGAGGCGCTCGCGGTACAGGTCCTTGAACGGCTTGGCCTTGCGGATCTCGTGGAAGTCGTAGAACTCCAGGCCCGCGGCGCCCATGCCGTAGTGCCGCTGCATCATCCGCTGGATGACCTGGCCGCCCGAGAGGTCGCCGAGGTAGCGCGTGTAGGCGTGCGCCGCGTAGCAGGCGACGTCGCCCCCGACCGCGTGCAGCCGCGCGACGTAGCGCTCGGTCGCGGGCAGCACGCGCACGACGTCGCGCCACCCGGCGCCGTACAGGTGCGCGAGGTCGCGCTCGATGGTGGGCACACGGGTGAGCTCGTCGAAGACCAGGGCGCGGCCGCGCTCGTCCGCCCGCATCCGCTCGCTCGCCTGCTCCAGGGCCGTGTAGACGGCAAGCTGCTGCGCGGCGAGGTCGGCGTACGCGTCGACGTCGAGCCGCCCCGAGAGGAGCCGCTCGACGAACCCCTCGGACTCCGCCTGCGAGTGCTCGGCACGCGTCCCCTCGCGCAGCCGGGTCGAGAGCGGGGCGATCTCCGCGAGCACCGTCATGGGACCTCCAGGGTCGTGGTCGGCCGGCGTCCGGCACCTGAGGTCATGACGGGTTGTCACGACCTGGCGTCACCATAACAGCCGGAGTAAGGGTTGCCTACCCTGATCTTGCGCCGCGGGCGTGCGGGCTGTCGGTGCCACCCGGCAGGCTGGGCCGATGACGACGAGCGAGCTCCCCCCGGACGCCAAGGCCGTGCTGCACCGCTACCTGCGCGAGGCGCGTCAGGCGCTCGTGTGGAAGGTGGAGGGACTGTCGGAACGGGAGGCGCGGATGCCCCGCACCCCCACCGGCACCAACCTCCTCGGGCTGGTCAAGCACGCGGCCACGGTGGAGATCGGCTACTTCGGAGACGTCTTCGGCCGTCCGTGGCCGCGGCCCGAGGACGCGCCGTGGCTGGCCGCGGCCGACTCCCCCGACGCGGACGCGGAGGCCCTCCAGGCGGAGTTCTTCGCCACCGCCGACGAGCCGGCCGACCGGATCCTCGGCCTGTACCGGCAGGTGTGGGACTTCGCCGACGCCACCATCGACGCCCTGCCGCTGGACGCACCCGGGCGCGTCTGGTGGTGGCGCGAGGGGAACCGCGACGTCACGCTGCACCAGATCCTCGTGCACGTGTCCACGGAGCTGAGCCGGCACGCCGGGCACGCCGACATCCTGCGGGAGGAGGCCGACGGCGCCGTCGGGATGCGGGCCGACAACGACAACCTCGCCGACGGGTTCGACTACACCGCGTTCACCACCCGGCTGCGCGGCATCGCCGAGCGGTTCCCCGAGGAGGCACGATGACCGACCACGACGTCCCGACGATCCGACAGGTCGTGCTCGACACCACCGACGCGCGCCGGCTCGCGGAGTTCTACCGCGAGCTGTTCGGCCTCGCGTACCGGGCCGGCGACGAGGCGCCGCCGCCCGGCGCGCCCGACCCGCGCGGCGAGGACTGGCTCGTGCTGCGCCACCCCGGCGGCGTCCCCCTCGCGTTCCAGCAGGTGCCGTCGCTGCCGCCGAGCACGTGGCCCGACGACGGCGTGCCGCAGCAGCTGCACCTCGACGCGACCGTGCCCGACGTCGCAGCGCTGGACCGCCAGCACGAGCGCGCCCTCGCGCTCGGCGCGCGGCTGCTGCACGACCGGTCCGACGACCCGGAGGAGCCGCTGCGGGTCTACGCCGATCCCGCCGGCCACCCGTTCTGCCTGTTCGTGGGCTGACGGCACCTCGCCGCTCACGGGGGACAATGGGCCGGTGCAGTGCCCTCACTTCGACGCCGGCCGCTGCCACTCGTGCACCCTCCTCGCGACGCCGTACCCCACGCAGGTGGACGAGAAGGTGGCGCACGTGCGGGCGCTGCTCGCCGACGACCGCGTCGACTGGCTCCCCGCCGTCACGGGCCCGGAGTCCGGGTTCCGCAACAAGGCGAAGATGGTGGTCAGCGGCACGGTCGAGGAGCCGGTGCTCGGCATCCTCGGGTCGGCGGCGGGTCCGTTCGCCGGGCAGGGCATCGACCTCACCGACTGCGGCCTGTACCCGCCCGCGCTGCAGGAGTCGTTCCCCGTCCTGGCCGCGCTGATCACGCGGGCGCGGCTGCAGCCCTACGACGCGACGTCGCCGTCGCGCGGGGCACGCCGCCGCGAGACGCCGCGCGAGTCCGCGTGGCGGGGCGAGCTCAAGCACGTGCTCGTGACCCTCTCCCCGGACGGCGAGCTCATGGTGCGCCTCGTGCTGCGCAGCCAGGAGCCCGTCGCGCGCCTCCGCAAGCACCTGCCCTGGCTGCTCGAGGAGCTGCCCCAGGTCGCCGTGGTGAGCGTCAACGTGCAGCCCGCGCACGCCGCCGTCCTCGAGGGCGACCTGGAGGTCGTGCTCACCGAGCGGCAGGCGCTGCCGATGCGCGTCGGCGCCGACGGCATCACCCTGCACCTGCGCCCGCAGAGCTTCTTCCAGACCAACACCGCGGTCGCCGCCGCCCTGTACGCGCAGGCCCGGGCGTGGGTGGACGAGGTGGCCCCCGCGTCCCTGTGGGACCTGTACTGCGGCGTCGGCGGCTTCGCGCTGCACTGCGCCGCCCCCGGGCGGGCCGTCACCGGCATCGAGATCTCCGCGGAGGCCGTCGCGAGCGCGGGCGCGACCCGCGACGGGCTCGCCGCGCTGCCCGCGGACGCCGTCGTCGCCGGGCGCGACGCCGCGTGGTGGGCCGACGCCGTGGCCGACGTCCGCTTCGCCGCCGGCGACGCCACCGAGTCCGTGCTCGGGTCCGTGCCCGGGTCCCCGCGCGACGGCGCCGCCCCCGGGCTGGTGGTCGTCAACCCGCCGCGGCGCGGCATCGGCGCCGACCTGTCCCGCCGGCTCGAGGAGTCCGCCGTCGGGCACGTGCTCTACTCCAGTTGCAACGCCGTGACCCTCGCCGAGGACCTCGCGCGCATGCCGTCCCTGCGGCCGACCCGCGCCCGCCTGCTCGACATGTTCCCGCAGACCAGCCACTACGAGGTGCTGGTGCTGCTCGAACGGACGACCCTCACCGCCTGAGCCCAGGGGTTTCCTGAACACGCGCTGAGGCCTACGCTCGCGCCAACCGCACCCCGCAGCGTCGCGTGGTGCGTCGTGGGCCCCTACCCGGGCCCCGCCGAGTCACCCATCTGGAGGTCGACCGTGAGAGTTCGCAAGTTCCCCGCGGTCGTCGCGACCACAGCCCTCGCCGGGCTCGTCCTCGCGGCGTCCCTCACCCCCACCGCGACGGCGGCACCCGCCGTCGCCACCGGCCGGCACGGCACCCACGTGCCGGGCCCCGACCTGTCGAAGAAGGTCACCGGCGAGCGCGTCTTCCGTCACCTCGAGGCGTTCCAGGAGATCGCGGACGACAACGACGGCAACCGTGCCGCCGGCAGCCCCGGCTACGAGGCGTCCGCGCGGTACGTCGAGAAGACCCTGCGCAAGGCCGGGTACCAGCCCGAGCGGCAGTACTTCGAGTTCGACACCTTCGACGTGCTCGACCTGTCCGTCACCGTGCCCGGCGTCGACCTCACCCCGGTCGCGATGACGTACTCGACGTCCACGCCCGACGACGGCGTCACCGCGGCCGCGGTGCGGCCCGCGATCGCGGACGGCTGCCCCGCCAGCGACGACCCCGAGGCGCCCCACGACGACTCGTGGGCCGGCGTCGACGCGACGGGCAAGATCGCCGTCGTCCAGCGCGGGTCGTGCACCTTCGGTGCCAAGGCGCTCGCCGCCGGCGAGGCCGGCGCCGCCGGGCTCATCATCTACAACAACACCGACGGCGCCCTCAACGGGACGCTGGGCGAGACGAACGACGGCTACGCCCCCACGGTCGGTGTCACCCAGGCGGAGGGCGCGGCCATCGTCGCGGCCCTGGAGGCCGACCCCGCGCTGCAGGTCTCGTTCGACCTGCAGGCCGAGAGCGGCACCGACGAGACGTTCAACGTCATCGCCGAGACGAAGCGCGGCCGGCACGACAACGTCGTGATGCTGGGCGCCCACCTCGACGGCGTGCCGGAGGGCCCGGGCATCAACGACAACGGCACCGGCTCCGCGGCGATCCTGGAGACCGCCGTCCAGCTCAACAAGAAGAGCGCCAAGCTCAACAACGCCGTGCGGTTCGCGTGGTGGGGCGCCGAGGAGCTGGGGCTCGTGGGCTCCGCGCACTACGTGGACGACCTCGTGACGAACGACCCCGAGGCCCTCGACGACATCGCGACCTACCTCAACTTCGACATGGTCGGCTCGCCGAACTACACGATCGGCGTGTACGACGCGAACGAGTCGACGTTCCCCGCCCCCGTCACGGTGCCCGAGGGCTCCGTCGCGACCGAGGCCGTCTTCACGGACTACTTCGACGGCATCGACCAGGCGTGGGTGGACTCGGAGTTCTCCGGCCGCTCCGACTACGACGCGTTCATCAGCAACGGCATCCCGGCCTCCGGCCTGTTCACCGGCGCGGACGCGATCAAGACGGAGGAGGAGGCCGCCATCTTCGGCGGCGTCGCCGGCGAGGCCCTCGACCAGAACTACCACTCCGCGGGCGACGACCTGTCGAACGTGAACCTCGAGGCGCTGGACATCATGTCCCGCGCGATCGGGCACGCCGCGCAGCAGCTGGCGTGGAGCACCGAGGCCGTCAACGGCGTCGAGCCCGGTCGGCCGGGTCACGGGCACGGGCACGGCAACGGCCACGGGAACGGCCACGGGAACGGCCACGGCCACGGCCACGGCCACGGTCATGGGAACGGCGGGGGTCACCACCGCGGGGCGCACGGCTTCGCCACGCGCTGACCTCGCTGAACAGCGCTGAGCAGCGCTGAGCAGCGCTGACCAGCGCTGAACCACGGTCGAGCCTGTCGGGACCCCGGTCCCGGCAGGCTCGACCGCTGTCCCGGGGGCGGCTCAGCCTGCGGAAGGGCTGGGGGACGGCGTCGCGCTGGGCGCCGCCGCCTCGTCGTCGGCGCCGTCGGAGATCCGCTCGAGCGACACCACGGGGTCGACGTCCTCCGGGGCCTCGACGTCGATCTCGATCGTGTACGACCGCGGCTCGCCCCATCGACGCTGAGGAACTCCGACCTCGTCCCCGCGGAGCACCATGACGTGATCGTCGTCGGCACGCACGTCGACGACGGTCGCCGACGACGGCGCGACGACGCGGTACCAGCGTTGCCCGTGCCAGCTCGCCCTGACCGACCTGGTCACGGTGGTGACCACGAGCTCGGGGTCGGGCTCCTCCGGGATCGTCGGTTCCTCCGACGGCGACGACGTCGGGGTCGGGGTGGGCGACGGGCTGGGCGAGGGGGGCGGCGGGCTGGAGGAGCCGGGCGGCGTCGGGGACGACGTCGGCCTGGTCTCCGGGTCGCCGGGCTGCGGCGACGACGGCGTCGTGCCGGGCTGCGTGACCGGCGGCGGGGTGGTCGGAGCGGTGCCGGGCGCCGTCGGGTTCGACGTCGGGGCGTCGGTCGCGGGCGGCGCCGGGGCGTCCTCGGACGGCGTCGGCTCGGCCGGGGTGGTCGCGCTCGGCTCGGGCTCAGGAGGAGCGTCGGGTGACGCCGCGTCGCCGGGGGCGGGCGCCGGGGCCACCGCCGACGACGTCGGGCCGGGCGCGGGCGGCGCGGCGACGGGCCCCCCGCCCCCACCGCTCACGGCCACCGCGACGGCCGCGACCGCGACCCCCGCCACCGTGCCCGCACCGATCATCCCGGCCTTGCCGAGCTGGCCCAGCCGCAGCCAGAGCGTCCGGACCCACTCCCACGCCGCGAGCAGCGCGGCCCCGACCGGCCCGGACCACGCGATCGCGCCCAGGCCCGTCGTGCCGGCGCCGAGCGCGCCGACGACCACGGGCGCGGCGGCGCCGGCGGCCATGCCCCCGAGCAGCAGCGGGCCGGCGTCGCGCACGGCCCAGCCGGCCTCGCGCACGTCGATGAAGGCACGCATGCAGCCCTGGCAGCCGAAGAGGTGCGCCTCGAGCACGGTGCGGCGCGGCGGCGACAGCCGGTGGCGCACGTAGGAGTGCAGCGACTGACGGGTGTCGAGGCAGCCGGGCGGGCACGCACGGGCGTGGGCGGCGGCGAACGCGGCGCCGAGCCGCTCCTCGGCCTGCCGCAGACGGCGCAGCACCGCGCGGGCGTGCATGCCCAGCTCGGTGGCGATCGCCGGGAGCTCGCGGCCCAGGACGTGCCGGTCCCACAGCAGCCGCTGGTCGTCGTGGGGCAGCGTCGCGAGCACCGTGCGGAGCACCGCCGGGTCGGCCGTGCCGGCGGCCCCCGGAGCGTCGTCGCGCCCGTGCGCGGCGGCCGCGGCACGCATCTTCCGGATCGCGTCGTCGACCGCGCCCCGGCGCGCGGGCGCGTCGCCGTCGTGGATCGCGGTCACGCGACGCCCCCGTCCTGCCGATGCTCGTCTGCGCCCGTCGTCACGGGCCGTTCACGGCGCGCGGCACGGGCACGCCGGGGGCCATGATCGCAGCGGCCCACGGGGCAAAGGCAAATCCCGGGGCCCGGGGCGGTGTGCCGCGACGGCACCCGTCGAGACGCCGGACGGCTCCCCGGCCCGGTCCCGGACCGGCGCGGCGGGCCGCTCGCGGGGCCTGTCCACGGGCTGCTCCGTGGGCTATGACGTGGGCTATTCCGTGGGCTCGGTCGGCGGCGTCTCGCCCGGGTCCGGGTCGGTCGGGTCCGGGTCGGTCGGGTCCGGGTCGGTCGGGTCCGTCGGTTCGTCGGTCGGTGTCGCGGTGGCGGTCGGCGTGGGCGTCGACGTGGTGGCGGGCGAAGGCGTCGGTGACGACGGCGCCGGGGGCCGCGTCGACGGCGACGACGGCGTCGTCGTCGAGCCGGACGACGAGCCTGACGACGAGGTCGACGACGAGGTCGGCTCGTCGTCGCGCCCGGGCGACGACGTGGGCGACGTCGACGGGTCGGACGTCTCGGCGTCGTCCGACGACTCGGTCGGCGAGGGCTCGCCCGACGGTGTCCCTGACGGGTCCTCGGACGGCGTCGGCCCCGCGCTCGGGCCCTCGTCCCCGCGCGGCGCCGACGAGGGCGAGGCCACGGGCGACGTGGCACCGGCAGGCACCGACCCGGCGGTGGTCGCCTCCGGCGACGAGCCGGGGTCGGAGGCGGCCGGCGCCGCGTCGCCGCTGCCGAGCGCGATCGCGACGGCCGCCACCGCGACGCACGCGACGGTGCCCGCGACGATCAGCCAGCTCTGCCGGCGCGCAGGCCGCGGGGCGGAGGCGGACGGGGTGCCGGACGCGGTGCCGGACGCGGAGCCGGACCCGGTGTTGGACGCGGTGCCGGACGCGGTGCCGGTCGGCACCTCGGAGGCCGTCGCGACCGCGGGCGGGCGCCAACCGCCCGCGAGCAGCCGAGGCCCGGCGTCCCGCAGCGCCCAGGCGGGCTCACGCACGTCGACGAACGCGCGCAGGCAGGCGGCGCAGTCGAGGAGATGGTCCTCGATCCCCGTCTCCCGGCCGGCCGGGGCGCGCCCCTGGTCGAGGTCGAGCAGCGCCGGCCGCGTGCCGGCGCAGCCCGGCGGGCAGCCCTGCGCGTGCGCGGCGACGAGCGCCACGGCGAGGGCCTGCTCGGCCTGCGGCACGAGCCGGGCCGCCGCGCGAGGGTGGGTGCCGAGCGCGGCGGCGACGGCGGACGGCTCCTGCCGCTGCACGTGCGTGGCCCACAGCAGCCGCTGGTCGTCGGGCGGGAGCGTCAGGAGGGCGGTGCGCAGCACCTCGGGGTCCGCGGTCCCGGCCGCGCCGGGCGCTCCCCCACGACCCGCGGCCGCGGCGGCGACCCGCATCCGGCGGATCGCGTCGTCGACATAGCCCGCGCGCGCCGGCGCGTCGTCACCGCCCGTCTCGGTCACGGTGCCCCCGTCTCTGGGTCTCCAGCGGCGCGCCGACGGCACGCTCGCGGGGCTCATGATGGCAGCGCGCACCAGGGTTTCGGCAAGTCCCCGTCCAGCCACGTCTCAGGGGGCGGGACGGCGGACGACGAGAGGCCGGCCCCGGCCGTGGCCTCCCCCGGGGAGCGGGAGGTCACGGCCGGAGCCGGAGTCGGGTGGGCGACGGTCAGGACCGCGCGGTCGCGAGCGCCTCGACGTGCCCGCGCCCGGCGAGCCCCATGAGCCGGTCCAGCGCGCGGCGGGCGTCGGCGCGGTCGTCCTCCTGGGCGGCGAGCACCAGGGAGTACAGGTCCTTCGGGTCCTGCGGCTCGGCGACGAGGTCCAGGTGCTGGAGCAGGGCGGCGGGGACGTCGTCGCGCACGAACCGCAGCGCGGCCCAGTCCTCGACGGCGAACCCGACGGAGTCGAAGACCGTCACGGTGGTGTCGTCCGAGGTGCGCCGGTCGCCCGCGTGCCGCGCGAACGCCTCGCCCGGCCCCGCGGTGGCGGGGGCGCCGCGGCGCCCGTCGCGCCGCCCGGCCACGACCTCCCACAGCTCGGTGACGACGAGGTCCGGCGTCTGCTGGATCTCGCCCTCGATACGGGTCTGCGGCTCGTACTCGACGAACACCTCGGCGTCCCGCAGGATCGCGGGGTCGAGCTCGGTCTTGCCGGGGCAGTCGCCGCCGATCGCGTTGACGTGCACGCCCGGGTGGGCGAGGCGCGTGACCATGTCGTGGGTGAGCACCGTCGCGTTCGTCTTGTCCGCCGTGCAGGTCGTGATGACGTCGGCGCCGGCGACGGCGTCCTCGCCGCTGGACGCCTCGTGCACCTCGAAGCCGAGGGCGCGCGCGTGCCGGGCGAGCTTGGCCTGCGCACCCGGGTCGGTGTCCCAGACGCGCAGGTGCGTGACGCCGAGCGCGGCCCGCATGCCGAGCGCCTGGAACTCCGACTGCGAGCCCGCGCCGATCAGCGCGAGCGTGCGCGAGCCGGCGCGCGCCAGGTAGCGGGCGGCGAGGGCCGACGTCGCCGCCGTCCGCAGCGCCGTGAGCAGCGTCATCTCGGCCAGGAACGTGGGATAGCCGTTGCGCACGTCGGCGAGGACGCCGAACGCCGTGACCGTCTGGAAGCCGCGCGCCGGGTTGCGGGGGTGGCCGTTGACGAACTTGAAGCCGTACGTGGCGTCGTCGGACGTCGGCATGAGCTCGATGACGCCGTCGCGCGAGTGCGACGCGATCCGCGGCCGCTTGTCGAGGTCGGGCCAGCGGGCGAAGTCGACCTCCAGGGCGTCCACGAGGCGCCCGATGACGGCCTCCGGGCCGCGGTGCGCCACCCAGCGCGCCATGGACGCGACGTCGAGGAACGGGACCGTCGTCATGCGTGGGCCTCCTTGCTGGTCAGGACGTCGGTCGTGCCGGTCGTGGGCGCGGGGCGGAGCTCGAGGGTGCAGCACTTCACGGAGCCGCCGCCGTTGAGCAGCTCGGACAGGTCGATGCCGACGGGCTCGAAGCCGCGCTCGCGCAGCCGGGCGTGCATCCCGGTGGCGCGGTCGCTGAGGAACACGTGCCGCCCGTCGGAGACGGCGTTGAGGCCGAGCACCGCGGCGTCCTCGGGGGTGGCGAGGATCGCGTCGGGGTAGCGCTCCGCGAGCACGGCCTGCGACGCGGGGCTGAAGGCCTCCGGCAGGTACGCGACGACCGGCGACGGGCCGCCGTCGAGCACCGTGAGCGCCGTGTCGAGGTGGTAGTAGCGCGGGTCCACGAGCTCGAGGGTCACGACCTCGATGCCGAGCAGCGCGGCGACCTCGGCGTGCGCGGCGCGGGAGGTGCGGAAGCCGGTGCCCGCCAGCATCACGTCGCCGGCGAGCAGCAGGTCGCCCTCGCCCTCGTTCTGCTCGGCCGCCTGACCGAGGCTGACGACGCCGTCGCCCGCGGCGGCGAACCACCGCTCGTAGGCGACGCCCTCGGGCCGCCGCTCCGGGTAGGTGAACCGCGCCGCCAGGGCGCGGCCGCCGAGCACGACGCCGCCGTTCGCGGCGTACACCATGTCGGGCAGGCCGGGCACCGGGTCGATCACCTCGACACGGTGGCCGTGGGCCTCGTAGGTGGCGCGCAGGCGCTCCCACTGCGCGAGGGCGCGGCCGGTGTCGACCGGCACTCCCAGGTCCATCCACGGGTTGATCTCGTAGACCACGTCGAAGTAGGTGGGCGGGCACATGAGGAAGCGGCGCGGGGTGGCCGTGCGCTCCGGCGTGCGCTCGAGCCTCGCGGGCTGGGGGACCGTGGCCGACGTCGTCGTCGGCGTGGTGAGAGCCGTCATGACCGGGACGCTAGGGCCGCCGACGTTGCGCCGGACCCGCGATCCGTTGCGCGTCCCGGGACCCGAACCGACGGATCGTGCGCGACGGTGGAAGAAATCGGGCATGGTGGCGGCATGGAGACGCGCGTGGAGACGGTATGGACGTCCTGAACCGCAGGATCGTCGGGCACCTGCTGCGCGACGGGCGCGCGACCTACGCCGACATCGGCGCCGACGTGGGGCTGTCCGCGCCGGCGGTGAAGCGGCGGGTGGACGTCATGCTCGCGCGCGGCGAGATCACCGGGTTCACGGTGCGGGTCGCACCGGAGGAGCTCGGCTGGGGCGTCGAGGCGTACGTGGAGCTGTTCTGCCGGGGCAACGTCTCCCCCGCCACCCTGCGCCGCGACCTGGCGACCATCCCCGAGATCGTGCGGGTCGACACCGTGACCGGCGAGGCCGACGCGATGGTGCAGATCATGGCCGGGAACATGGCCGACGTGGAGCGCACCGTGGAGGCCATCCGCGCCAGCGCCCGCGTGGACAAGACGCGCACGTCCCTGGTCATGACGCGCGTCATCGACCGGCCCGCGCGCTCCTCCTCGGCGGAGGGGGCGTGACGTGCGCGCCCGTCGCGCCGTCGCGCTCGCCGCGGGCCTCGCCGTCGGCCTCGCCGTCGTGGCGACGGCCTGCACCTCCCCGGGTGACGACGTCGCGCCGCTGCCGAGCGGCGTCGCGCAGGGCCTGAGCGCCGAGCTGCGGCAGGACCGCACGCAGTACGCCGACCACCGGGCCAAGGTGCACGTCGTCAACGGTTCCGACAGCACGGTGACGCTGCTCGGCGGCTCCCTCGACGCGCCCGGCTACGGCCCGAGCAGCGCGGACGGTGCGGTCCGTGCGCGCACCCTCGCGCCCGGCGCCGGCCGCGACCTGCGGCTGCGGCTCGGGGAGGTCGACTGCGACGCCGAGCCGCCTGCGGCCCTGTCGGGCGCGGACGCGCAGACGACGCCGGTCGCGACGGCGACCGTCCGCGTCGCGGCGGGCGGGTCGTCGCCCGGCGTGGACGGCGCGGGCGCGGGGACCGCCGTCGAGGTGGAGGTCACCGACCCGCTGGCCCGCCTCGCCGCCGTGCACGCGGAGGTGTGCGCCGAGCGCCTCGTCGCCACCGGCGTCACCCTGCGCGTCACCGACGTGCGCACGGCGACCGTGCCGACGCCCGACGGCGACGCGCCCGGCGGCCGCATCACCCTCGCCGTCGAGCCCGTGGCGGGCGGCCCCGAGGTGCGGCTGGTGGAGATCTCCGGCACCACGCTGCTCTCCCCCGCCGCGGGCACCGCCTGGACGGGCGACGACCTGGCCGGCCCGGCGGACGGCCAGGTCGTGCTCGACGTCGTGCCCGCACGCTGCGACCCGCACGTCGTGGCCGAGGACAAGCGCGGCACGTTCCTGCCCGTGCACGCCGAGGTCGACGGCGCGCCGCAGCCGGTGATCTACGTGCCGATGACCGACCAGCAGCGCGCCGCAATCTACGACCTGGTGCACGACGCCTGCGGCTGGGGCTGACCGCGGCGTCGCGCACCCTGAGCGGGTGAAATCTGCGCACGGGCTCCCCTTATTGAGGGTGCATCAGTAAGGTCCCTCCAGACCCGTCGACGACGACGGGCCGCGGCCACGAGCCGTGCGGACGCCTGCGTCGCCGACGACGCGGACCGGAGTGAGGCCCCGATGAACCCGACCACCCCCGTGCCACGACGATCACGCGGACCGGCCGTCTCGGCCGCCGCGGCCGTCACCGCCCTCGCGATCGCAGCACTCCTCGCGCTCGTGGTGCTCGTCCTGCTGAACGGCAAGGTCGCCGACGGCGCCACCCGCCTGGACGCGGGTGCCGTCCAGGTGCACGACGGAGCCGGCCGGTTGTCCGACGGCAGCACGCAGCTCGCAGACGGCGCCGGCGAGCTGTCCGACGGGGCCGGCGAGCTGTCCGACGGCACCACCCGACTCGTCGACGGCGCCGACGACCTCTCGTCCGGCACGGCCGAGCTCGCCGACGGGGCCGCCGAGCTGTCCGAAGGGCTCAACGACCGCCTGAGCCCCGGCGCCACCCGCGCCTCTGACGGCATCGTCGAGCTGCATGACGGCACCGTCCGGCTTCACGACGGCAGCGTCACCCTCGCCGACGGCGCCGCCCGCGCCGACGCCGGAGCCGGCAAGCTCGCCGACGGCGCCCGGCCGACCGCGGACGGCGCGGCCTTGGTCGCCGGAGGTGTGTTCGCTCTCCGCGACGGCAACCACACGGTCGCCGATGGTCTCGGGGTCCTGAGCGACGGAACGGGTCAGCTCGCCCAGGGCTCGACCACCCTCGCCGACGGCGCTGCGTCGCTGCAGGGCGGTGCGAGCACGCTGGCCGCCGGGACGGACTCGCTCGTGACGGGTAGCGACGCCCTCGCCGATGGTTCGGGAGACCTCCGGTCAGGCGCGGCCCGGTTGTCCGACGGTGTGGGTGCGTTGTCTGCGGGGATCGACGACCTTGTCGCCAAGGGTGGCGCGCTGGCCACCGGGGCGCAGGAGGCCGCCGCCGGCGCCGCCGACCTGTCGGCGGGCGCCAAGGAACTGCTCGGTGGGACCCGGAGCGCCGCCGCGGGCGCGTCGGAGGTCGCCGCAGGTGCCGAGAAGGCCGCTGGCGGTGCCGGCCTGGCCGCCGGCGGCGGTTCGGACCTCGTCGCCGGGCTGACGGCCCTGACCGAGGGCGCCGCGGGCGTCGAGGCTGGTTCGGCCGGCCTCGCGAAAGAGCTCAGCGCCCTCGCCGCGGACACCGAGGACCCCGCGGCACGCAAGCAGCTCGAAACGCTCGCCGCCCAGGCGCACGGCGTCGCGGCAGGTGCGGAACTTGTCTCCGGTGGTGTGGACAAGAACCTCGCAGGAGCGACGAAGCTCGCTGCCTCGCTCGACACGCTCGCTGGGGGCACCGCCGCGCTTCACGCCGGTGCCGACACCCTCGATGCTGGTCTGAACGGAGACAAGGGCCTGGTCACCGGGGCCGAGCGCGTCGCCACGGGGGCCGAGTCACTCGCCGTCGGGACTGCCAAGGTCGACGGCGGCGTCTCGGCGGTGCTCGCCGGCGGCGGAAAGCTGCAGGCGGGAGCGACGGACGCCGCCGCCGGGGCCGATGCCCTCGCGGCTGGGTCCGCCACCCTCGACGCCGGAGTCGTGAAGCTGGCGGGGAGCAGCGTCACGCTGCGCGATGGCGCCCGGAAGGTGGCGACGGGCAGCTCCGCCCTCGCCGCGGGCTCCTCGACGATCGCGACCCGGATGGGTGAGGCGGATGCCGGGGCCCGCGCTCTGGCCGACGGGTCGGCGACGCTCGCCGCGGGCGCGGACGACGTGGCCGGGGGCTCGCTCACCATCGCCGCGGCGACCGATGCCGTGGCCACAGGCGCCGAGGAGCTCGCGAGCAAGACGCCCGAGCTCGCCGCCGGCAACGCACGGCTGGAGACCAAGCTGGGTGAGGCGGAGGCCGGTGCGAGCCGCCTGGAGGACGGCCTGGACGAGCTCGCGACCGGCGCCACGGACGCTGCCGCAGGTGCCGAGCGGCTCAGGAAGGGCAGCGTGCGCCTGGACGCGGGGGCGGCCGAGCTCGCCACGGGCTCCGGCGACCTGGCCGCCGGTGCGGGACGCCTGCTCACGGGCGCGACGCAGCTCTCGGAAGGCAGCACCGAACTCGCGGACGGAGCGGCCACGCTCGCCGCAGGGACGACCGAGCTCGCGGACGGCACAGGCACGATGAGGTCCGAGATGGAGTCCAGCCCCGCCGGGGGCGCCGCGCTCGGCGGCGGGATCCTGCTCGCCCTCGGCCTGCTGGCGGCCGTGGCCGCCACGGCGCTGCACGTCCGGCGTCGCTCCTGACGTCCGCACGCCGGCGCAAGGACGGCCCGGCCCGACGCTCAGGGGAGCGTC